>CAJOQX010000084.1 GCA_905236865.1 Candidatus Rifleibacteriota bacterium | reverse complement strand
ATTATATTGAGTTCTATTCAGAACTCTAGAATTTTGTTACGGGTATTTAATGGGATTTATATTTATATCACTTTCTTTAATAAAAATCTAGTATAAATATAAAAATTTTAAATTTTTTCTTTATATTTATCTTCTGCAATCAAAAAGAATGATAAAGCTAAAAGAGCACAAAAGATACCAAACGCAACAGCATAAGAGT
Source organism: Candidatus Rifleibacteriota bacterium (assembly GCA_905236865.1). Lineage (GTDB taxonomy): Bacteria > Muiribacteriota > Ozemobacteria > Ozemobacterales > Ozemobacteraceae > RUG334. The sequence goes on along the minus strand of CAJOQX010000084.1, from coordinate 5,353 downwards.
AACTAGTTTTGAAAGCTATATTATATTTTGCCCATAATGATCCTAAACATTCTGGAGCTGATACAAAATAAGAAGTAACTACTGCCGTCATATAAGTTGCAGGTACAACTGTAATAAACCAATTCTTTTTATTTTTTAACAAATAAACAGAACAAGCCCAGAGAACTAATGTAGCAAGAGTTTGATTTGACCAGGAAAAATATCTCCAAACTACAGAATAGTCTAGTTGTCCAATAATGAATCCTGATATCAACAAAGGAAGAGTTACAAAAAATCTTTTTTTAAGGTTTGATTGATCAATTTTAAACCAGTCTGCAATAGTAAGACGAGCTGAACGGTAAGCGGTATCTCCAGAGGTTATTGGACAGGCTATAACTCCAAGCATTGCTAAAACACAACCAATATGCCCCATTGTAGTATTACAGATATTAAATACTACTTTACTGTTTCCACCACCAGCAGCTAGAAGAGCACTTGTGCTTTCGTAACAGGTAACACCAGCGGCCGCCCAAACAAGAGCTATCAAACCTTCTGAAATCATAGCTCCATAGAATACTTTTCTACCAAGTTTTTCAGAAGTAATACATCTTGCCATCATTGGGGACTGTGTAGCATGAAAACCTGAAATTGCACCACAAGCTACTGTTATAAACATAAATGGCCAAACTGGTAATCCTTTAGGATGCATATTACTCATATAAGACCAAACTTCAGGCATTGTAAACTCTTTTGAGAAAATCATTGAACTTGATACACCAACTGCCATTATAATAAGACAATAACCAAATATTGGATATATTTTTCCAATAACTTTATCAATAGGAACAAAAGTAGCGATAAAATAATAAATCAAAATAACCCAATACCAAAAATTGGCATTATATTTTTCAGGTGTGATAATATCAAGCAAACCAGCAGGACCACTAGTAAAAACTACAGCACACATTACTAAAAGTATAACAGAGAAAATACGCATTATAATCAAAGCGCCGTTTCCTAAATACTTACCTGTAATTTCAGATATACTAGCACCATTGTTTCTTATAGATAGCATACCACACATATAATCATGTACCGCACCTGCAAATATACAGCCTAATACTATCCAAAAATAAACAATAGGGCCAAAAGTTGCTCCAAGAAGAGCACCAAAAATAGGGCCTGTTCCCGCAATATTGAGAAGTTGGATTAAGTAAACTTTCCATAAAGGCATTGGAATGTAGTCAACTCCGTCGTTAATTGCGTAAGCAGGAGTTTGCCTATCATCTGGAGCAAAATTCTTTTCAACAATACTACCATATATTACGTAACCTAATACTAATAATATTACACTAATAATAAAAGAGATCATATATATATAGTTTCCTTTACTTAATTTTTATACTTAATAATTTATTTAAAAAAATAGGGGTTTGGACTCTCTCTTTTGACAAATCTGCCCTCCCCTTTTTTGCCTAGCCATCCTTTGTTTTCATCATAAATGATTTTACCTCTTAATATAGTCATAGAATTTTTACCTTTGATTTTAAGACCTTCATAAACAGAATAATCATTATTTATATGCAAATTCTTTTGAGTTATAACTTGATCTTTATAAAAATTATAAACCATAATATCTGCATCTGTTCCTGGGAGCAATGAGCCCTTTTCAGGATATAAACCAAAAATCTTAGCTGGATTTTCAGAAATACTCTTTATTGCAGATTTTATATCTATCTTTCCTTCAATGATACCATTTAAAACCAATGGAACCATGGTTTCTATACCAGGAATACCCATTGGAAGTTTATTAATAGAACCACCCCATGTATCTTTATCTTTTTTATTAAATGGGCAATGATCTGTAGCAACCATAGCTATACTTCCATTATCTAAACATTTCCATATTCTATCCTGCTGACCTAATGGTCTAACTGGTGGACAACACCCCCAATAATGACCATTTTCCTTATCAAAAACAGAATCATCTAAATATAAATACTGTGGGCAGGTTTCACCACTTACAGGAGCTCCATTAGCTTTTTCATAAGCTAAAACTTCTGCACCTTCACCACTAGAGATATGTACAATATGAGTTTTACAACCAGTAAACTTTGCAAACTTACAAACTCTAGATATTGCTTCACTTTCTGTAAAAACAGGTCTAGTTCTTGATAAAGATTTTATTCCCAAATCATTTCTTTTTTCTGCTTCATTAGTTAAATAATCTATAACCATCCCATTTTCGGCATGAACTGTTACTAGAATATCATTAAGTTTACATAATTCCATTATTCTATACAAATTTTCGTCATTTTGCATACGCCCTATTTTGTTATAAGCTGTAAAAATCTTAAAACTTCTAATTCCTAATTCTGGTAAAAGTTTTATTTCATCAGCAACTTGTTCTGTAAATTGAGCTATACAAGCGTGCAATGAATAATCAATAGCAGAAGGTTTTGCTTCTTTCAATCTTCTATTAATACTAGAAATCAATCCTTCTTTGTTTTCTTGTGCAGTGAAATCAATAAAAGTAGTTACGCCACCAGCCGCACCAGCTATGCTTCCTGTATAAAAATCATCAGCGGCTATTGAATCATAAAAAGGTAGTGAAAAATGTGTATGAGCATCTATTGCTCCTGGTAAAACCCATTTTTCCTCAACATCAATCTCTTTCTTCCCTTTTAAATCTTTTCCCAAACAAGCTATTTTTTCACCATTAATAGCTAAATCAAGATTCCTAAAATAATTATCTATATAAACCAAACCATTTTTTAATACTAAATCGTACACTATGTTTTGCTCCTTAATCTTATATCTTATATCTTATTTCTTTTATCATAATATTTTATTCAACTATAGTAAAATAAAATTATATACCCTCCGATTTAAATAATCAAATAATAGGAGTAATTATTATGAAATACGAAAATTTTCTAATTAGTATTATTGCTATATTGCTTTGTTCTTTTCTTTTTACATTTTACAAATACCGCCAAAAAAGAAGACTTTTACAAAAAGACAGAATTAAAGACCTATCTTGGTTTGGAATTTAAAAAAAATAATTTAATAGACTATAAAAGTTTCATTTTTCCCCTACCCATTTAAATCTCTTAACTCTAAAAAAATTTCTGCTTAATTCAACTTTTTTTATGTTATTATATCTTTATGGCAAAAGGAAAAAAAACAGCTGAAGTAAAACGTAAAATTATTTCTCTCATCAGAAACAAATATCCTGATGATGCTATAGCTTTATTCTTAAAACATTATTCTGAAAGTAAACCTGCTGAATTAGAGTTTATAAAGAATGTTTATGTTGAATTAAACAGGTTAGACTTTAATAAAGCAGGTTTTGACCTTTTAGCTCAAATAGGTGTTTGGTATCCAGATAGTGCTGAGTTTCAAGAACTTTTTGAAAATGCAACTCAAACTTATGCTGGTAAATTAGTTTTACAAGGTAATAATTATAAATATCAAAGAAAACAAACCTTAGCAAAATTTGAAGAAAACATAAAAAAAGCTGATTCTCTAACAAAAGAAAAATTAAAAGAAGAAAACGACAAACAAATAGAATCTTTAAACAATAAAGCGATAGAAGCTTTTAAACTCGCTATACAGTTTTCTCCTGATAATCTAACAGCCTATAATGGTTTAATTGAATGTTACCAAAACATCGATGACGAAGAAACCGTAGAACAGCTTCAAAATAAAGTAAAAGAAATAACAACTAACAAGCAGAATAGATTTAAAATACTTGAACAAACTATTACCGAAGCTGCTCCAGAAGATGTTAAACCACCAGTAGATGATTTAGCTGTTTATCAAGCTTTGTACGATGAAAAAAAATATGATGATCTTTTTGCACTAATAGAAAAAAATAGAAATGATGAAACTTTTCCTAACGAATCTATTTTATTAAAAGCTAAGGCATTAGCCAATTTAAAACGTTTTGCAGAAGCTGATGCAGCAATAGCAGAAGCTGAAGACCTATATACTGATTATGTAATATTAAATAGAACTAAAGAAGAAATTAGTGAAGCTAAGTTTTCTCTATATGCCAAATCAGGTAGCGTTTTTTTAAAAAAAGCTATGAAATTAGGTATTCCGTTAGGTAAGGAATCTTTTCTTAAAGCAAGATATTGTTTGATTAAAGCTCTAGAAATACAACCAGAAGATTTAAACGTTTTAGATTTGGCATATTCTACTCATAAATACTTAGGTGATGAAAAAGATGCATTTCAGATAAAAGCAAAAATTTATTCTGTAGATCCAAAATACAAAACAAATTATGATTTGACTTATAATCAAACTATTTGCTTTATTGCTACTTATGCCTTTCATGATAAGCAAGAAATAATAAACGAATTCAGATGGTTCAGACGAGAATATCTATTAAACAATATTTTGGGCAGAAGAATCAATTCTTTGTATGTTTCTCTAAGTTCAAAGATAACAAAAGCTATGCCAAATTCTATTATTATTAAATTCTTCTTTCAATTTTTGCTAAGTATTCCATTAATATTTGTAAGGTTATTAAAAAGACTAGATAAAAAGCTGGTGAAAAATGAATATCAATAAAACACTAATTTTATTATTAATCTATTTTTCAACTTTTATTAATACATTATATGGTGAAGATGTAAAAATTGGGCTTGATACAGATTACGAATTTACAACTATGTCGGTACAAAGTTATAAAGGAAAATGGCTTTTGCAACTCTATAATAAATCAGCAACTCAAACTAGAGTAATTACAAGAGAGATTCAAACTAAAGAACATGCAGTTATAATGCTTACCCCTAAAGGATTAGTTGTTAGAGTCGGTTCTGAAGATTATTCTAGTTTCTATTATGATAGAGTTAATATATTTGGTGGAAGTTTAATTAGCGTTGAGTTTCCGCTTATTTCTCCAATTATATGTGAAGGCCTTTTAGAAATTATACCAGATAAAACTAAATTAAAGGTTATAAATACAGTACCTTTAAAAAATGCTATTATTACCTGTGGCTCATCTGAAATTATTACCTGTGAACCTGAAGCAGTTAAAGCTCATCTTGTTGCAATAGAATCTAAAATTCGTTATTTGTTAAAAAATTCAAGACATCCAAATGAACCTTATAATATATGCAATACATCGCATTGTGTTAGATATGATGGTGTTGGTGCTAATAGACCACTCGTGGAATTAATTTATCCAACTATTTCTCAACATTCACTTTACTATATGAAAAACTTAATATGTCCACGTTATCATCATACTTGTGGCGGAAAAATTTCTTCTGCACAAGATATATATAATGTTGATAACGAACCATATCATATTGCAAAAAACGATTTAAAAGATAATAAAGGTTCTGAAAATTGTTTTCATAGT
>CAJOQX010000083.1 GCA_905236865.1 Candidatus Rifleibacteriota bacterium | reverse complement strand
TGTCATACATCCACTGACGTTGAGCATTTTCTACGGTCTGCCCTGTATATTGGTTCTTCAACTCAAATGCAAATACTGGTATGCCGTTTAAAACAAGCACCATATCTACAGAGTTCTTGCAATTATCTGAATAATACCATTGTCTGTAACATTCACAAGTGTTGCTAGCATACTGTGACTGTGTCAACTGGTTCAGTGTGGATTCTGGCTTGAAGTAGCACACTCTGAACTTAATGCCTCTGTGCTTGAAGCCGTATCTGAGAACATTTACCAGCCCCTCTGACTGACAGGCATTATTAAAGGCGTTACAGAATTTATGAATAGTGTTAGTGGCATTGAAGTGCTCAAACTTATTCCATTCCTTTGGCTGGGTCTTTTTAACAAAATTAATGAGGGTGTCTACAAACAGCCCTTCTTTAGGGTTGTAGGTATCAGCACCCTTTGTGTAGCCACCAGTAGGTGACAGGAACGAGGCTTCTATATCGCTTTCAAATTTACTTTCGTTTAGTGCGTTTTCAGACATATTTTGTTCTCTACTATAATTTGATGTTTAGACAACGCATCATATAATATAAATTTTGAACTTCTATCTTAAATTGTTTTGCTACATCAGGAATTTTTATTCTCTTACTAGGATTTCCAGAATTTGGATTGGCAGCCTGTTCAAAAGTAATAATTGTTAGATTTTTAGCCATCGCTGTTGCTATCAACCAAGGGTCAGCTACTGTTATTTTTTGCCAATCTCTTAATGCAATTTTTTGATAAATTGGAGTATTGTTTAAATAATTCATTATTTTGCTGTAATTTATAAAAATATCTTGTTCATTGTGGTTTATAAATTCTTTTATTGTCAAATTTTGAAACCAATTAGATAAATCGTCTGTTTTATTTTCTATTTCATTTTTTACTAAATCTAGTATGATAACAGAACCAGATTCGATATGCTTTTCTAGTTGTATCCAAAACTTTGAGTCAAAATCAAAAGCATAATAATTATTAAAAGGAGTAATTAATGAGTTAGCATCTATAAGAAATTTCTCTTTATTCATAAACTCACACCACAAGCTTTCTCTATTAACTTATCATAAATTCCACGTTTTGTATTTGTTAACCTATATGCTTCTGTATATTGTGTTTTCCCTTCTTGAACACTGCTTTGTAACATAGAAAGGAAACGATTATCTAATCTGCTCAGAGTTGTTGTATAAAAGTTTCCTCCACCATCTTTATCGTTTTTACTTTGATTAAATATTGCTACAGCTAATTTTGCTAATTTATTATACAATTCAAATGTAATAAAGTTATTATCCAATGCTTTTCTTGCAATAACAGTTATACCACATTTAAATATTTGTGCTAGTTCCTTTATACACCGTTCTTCATCATATTTTTTTATTCCTCTGTTCCATTCTTTTACAAATATTTTTTGAGGAACAAGCAATTCTGCAGCAATTTTGTTACATTTTTTTTCTATTTCTTTTAAATTTGTTCCATTGCTGAATCTGTCATTAAACAGGCTGTTTTCTCCAAGACATATATGAGCAAATTCGTGAATTAGAGAAAAAAGTTTACCGTTCGGAGAATCATTAGAATTAATGAAAATTAATGGCACATAATCATTTATTATTGTAAAAGCTCTAAATTCATTAATGTTAAGTAACCTTTTTGTATTGTTTTCGACAATTCCACTCATCATTACAAAAATTCCAAGGTTACTAATAATATTCCTAATATTTTTAAAAGAATCTTTACTTGTTTTGCTATTTTCATACCATTTAATGTCTAGGTTTAATTCTTCTCTTAAAACATCTACATAGTCATTTTCATTAGTATTTCTTAATAGTCCAACAATTCTATTTTTTGCAAAACCTTCTTGGATTAAATAATTTTCAGCCCAATTTTGAATATTTTGCATATTGTGAATTGTGTCTATAAGATTTCTGCTAGGTTTAATTAGTTCTTCGCTGTCTACAGTTCTGTAATCTACAAAAGAGTAATCTTCTTGAGGTGGGTTAGTAAGGAAGAAATATCCAAAAGGCATATAAGTAGCTTTGCTAGCTTCTATAAGCTGATTGTTAGTTGGTTTTTTAAGTCCACTTTTCCAAGCTAATAAATTCTTCTGAATTCTTTCAGGAAGTAAGGCAAAATTACATTGTTGTATTATCCAATCTATCGTTGTTGTAGAAACATCAACATAAAAAGCCATAATTTTTACTCCTTAATTTTTATTATATCATAACTCAAATAAAAGAAGTATTTTTTTAGCCATAGTAAACGCCATAAAAGCTTATACTTAAAGCTTATTACTAGTATTAAACTATAGTTTGCCATATCATAATTGCGAGCATTTTAATTTATGACGCAGTGCGTCCTGAATTTTCAAAAACAGAGGGCAACAATCATACCCATCACACCCACATCAACTATAACTCTTTCTTTCACCTTTACGTTTTCAATTCTCAATTTTCCACTCTCCGTTTCCCTGTGACGTATTCGTATATGAGAGATTTCTTATAGGATTCTATCTCTTTTAGGAACTGTTCTTTCTTGGCTATGAGGTTATCTATTTCGGTGCACTTGGTATCGAGGTAGTCTACTATGGTTTGTTGTTCGGCTAGTGGAGGATAAGTATATTCAAAATTATAAAATTGCTCTTGATATAAATGTTTTATTGTGGAATTACCATTTTGACTTAACAAATACCAAAGATTAAACTCATCTGAATATAAAACGTAGTAAAGGTAATTAGTATTATACTTAAAAGGTTTAGTATTTCTTATGAGTAAGACACCGCTATTTAAAGAAACTTCTTCGGGACATTTTTTTACTATTGCTAATTTGCCAACAGTACCATCTTTGGTAATTAACAAGTCATTTTCTTTAATATGCAATGCTTTATCTTCTTCAAAACGTTCTTTACTAATATGGTAACAATTAGACCAATCTATACAACCATCTTTGAAATCCACACCCGTTATCAAATATGGGCCTTCTTCTATAAATTCAGTTGATTTCAACCCATCCCAACCTATTCTACCTTTTAACCAAGACGTATATTTTATTTTTATAGTTTCCCAATCTTCAGGTATCTGGCCAATCCATTCTATGCCAGAGTTTTTCATCTGGCGGTTAGGTCTGATACCCTTAGTAACAGCCTGTGTTATAACAGACTGCTTCAGTTTCTTGTATTCTTCAATTGAGGCTTTGGTCTTTTCCAACACAGAGTCAATGGCTGAACATTTCTTGTCTAGGAAGTTGGCGATGGCTTGTTGTTCAGTGAGAGGAGGAACAGGAACTGTTATAGCTCTGAATTGGTCAGAGTATGTTCGCCAACGCATAAGCATAATCCCTCTGCCATTTTTATAGCAATCACCATTAAAACCTTTTGTTCTAAAATAATAATGATAATACTTAGATTCTACACCTGTTTTAGGAGAATACACATCATAAGCAGGACTAGTAACTCCATCATAATCAGAGCGACCTATAGCTCCCATCCAACACAATATGATATTAACAACAATGTCATTTTTATGAACTATTTTGTAACCTTCGGCGTTACTAGCTTTATTACCAGAAGTTTCTTCCAAATCAGAATGTTGAATAACACCTTTGTCAGTATATAGTGAAATTAAATTTACTTCGGATAAAGGTAGGAAACTCTTTTCTGTTCTTAAGTCGAAAATAGTTTTGACGTGTTGGGTATTCCATTCTTCAGGTATCTGCCCAATCCACTGAATACCGCTATCTTTCATCGGGCGAATATTACTCCCCTTATTAAGGGGAGATGTCACGTAGTGACAGAGAGGTTTTTCTTCTAATTTTTCTTTATTCATTACTAATACCTAATTCTTTAAAAATCCCCCTGTCATTCTTACGAATGACTTCCCTGCGACTCGTTGACCTCCTGTCGCTCGCTTGCACGCCGCCATCCTTGGCAGCAGCCTTTACGAAAGGGGGTCTAGGGCACTCACCACTATCTTTCATTTTTCGATTTTCTGTTTTCAACTATAAATTCTCCGTTTTCAACTCTTAACTTAGTAGGGACATAGGACAAAAGTCTTCGGACAAACTATCCCTATGCCCTTCTCCCTATACCCTAATCCATATATTCTCAATTCTCATTTCTCAATTACATTAGGACAACTGACAAATACCAATGGACATATTTATAGCAAACTTATATTGCAACAACTACAATAAAAACGAAGCGTGAGCTTTATTCAAGCATTAAACGTTTATTAACACTATTTAGTTTTAATTGAAAAGATGGTTTTATTTCTAACAACCATTTTTCTGCTGTTTTTATAGCTTTATTTAACGAATCGATTCTGACAGAAAAGCCTATTCTATACCTGCTTTCTGCTTCCCAAGAAGTATATAATTTAGCATTGCTCAAAAGTTTAGATGGTATTTTAATATTATTAGGAAGGCAAAAATTTTTAATTAACAAATCCAAATTATGAGAAAAAATCTGTTTTATTGATGTTTCAGTTTTTATACCTTTGTTATAATTTTTACTATTATAGATTAAATATTTAATCATATATTCAAAAGCTTGCTGTATATGGTAAGCAGAAGTGTTTTTTAAGCTTTTTATTCTTGTTAGTTGATAATTCTTTAAGGCTTGTTTTGAATTGATTATACCAACCATAGCATTCGTAAGATAATACTCATACATGGTCAAAGTTCCTTTTATAAATAATTTGACCTTCTTGAATTATTTCCTTGCAAATCAAATCGTCTGATTTTAATTCATCTTGTGATTCAAAGAAGAGTAAATCATAGTCTTGTTCTAAAGATTTTGAATATACTTTGTTTGTAAAATTATCATAACTTTTGTTTTTGAATAGTTTGCTTTTGTTTATGTTACTTATTATTGCTATATCTATGTCAGACTGCTCTTTGCAATTTAACTTTAAAGAAGAGCCGAACAAATATATATAATCAATTTTGTCGCAAAGCGAAGCACTCTCTATTATATTTTTTATGCAGTCTTCTTTTATGTCTGCAACTTTTATAACAGAGCCAAAATTAGTATTTATGTCTATTAACTTACACAAAACGAATATCCTTATGATTATTTGATAATTTAACTATAACTTAATATGCTTTATTATTGCAACAACAACTACAATAAAAACCAACTACAATAACTACGAGGCGTAATCCTTAACTCTCAAAGATAGCTTCCAGAGATTTATTAATATCTGCTTCAAGGTTATGGATTCTGTTCACTATATCTTCAACAGGTTCTGGAGCCTGATACTCATAAAAATATCTAGTCATAGGAATTTCGTAGCCTATCTTGGTTTTGGTCTTGTCTACCCAAGCATCAGGAACATAGGGCAGGACTTCTCGCTTAAAGTATTCTTCAATATCTTCTGTAAGAGGCACATTTTCAGTATCTCTTAGATTAGCGTCAGCAACAGGTTTGCCCTTCTTCTTTATAATATTACCAGCTTCGTCTTTCTGGGGGCGTTCAACTACAATCTTAGAATAACCGAACTCT
>CAJOQX010000082.1 GCA_905236865.1 Candidatus Rifleibacteriota bacterium | reverse complement strand
CAACTTTTTGAACAGCATCTCTTGTTTCTAACATTATTTTTCTTAATGATTTCCATTGTTTTTTTGTTTCATATTCACTTGGGAAAACACAATCTTTTTCAAATATTTTTAAAGTATCTACTGATTTTGTACAATATGTTTCTATAGCTTCTTTTAAAGTTAAAAGCTTTGTTCCTTCGATATATGCTCCACCTTCTGTCGCATTAATACAAGTGCCGTTATAAGTAAGCATATCTGTTTCAAAGGCTTTTCTAAACATATCGTAGATGTTGTTTGTATAAACAAAATCTTGATAATTTCCTTTTACTTTATATAAATTTTCTTGTTTTAAATGAAGGTTTGTTACGTCAGAAGCCCCATCTGCATGGGTTTTAACAGCACTTGCAAAGGAACAATCTTGTCCTACTAGTATTATTGGATCACACCCCATCGCTTCAAGAATTTTAAAACCTAGATTTGAACAAGATGGACCAGTGTTTAATGTTCCTTTCGGTATTTTTATCCATTCAAAGTGGGCAAAATTTCTATATGCAATTACCTTTGGTCCATTCCACGCTTCATAAGATGTTTTTAAAATAACAGGACAGGCTGAAAGCCATATTTTTGATTTGTAATCATCTGGAAGTTCTTTAAACATATCTGTTACATATTGAACTCTTTCAACACTAACTGCAGCGTGTGGAGTTATATTGTGCTTGTGAAGAATTTTTAAAGCAGAATCTGCTGCAATCATTACACATTTACCTTCTGCTTTTTTTAATTCTTCAATATTTTTATCTAGAGAAGGACCTGTTGAAACAAGAATTCCTGGAACTTTTTTAAATTTATCAAATAAGCAATTAATACCTGGACTCTTTAAAATTAAGTCCATATTATCCATTATATTCTGTAATCCATCTATTGAATCTTGTGGACTATTACCATAATTAAAAATTATATTGAATGCTGCTTCTTTAAAGCACTGAAGTATATGCTGGTGATAATCTCCGTGTATTTTTGTTATTACAGGATGGTCAAAAACAACTAATGTTTTCAAAAATAATTGAATTGTTAAACCGACTTTTCTTAGAAGTTCATTTAACACAACAAAAGCTTCTGTATGCCTTATTCCTATTACCCAGATATATTTATTATTTAGAAATAAATCTGTCAAGTCAACATATTCCATCGCTGTTTTAAAGGCTTTAATATCTTTTTCAACAATGATTGTAAAATAATTGTCGTTGCCGTATATTTTATTAGCTGCTCTTATAGTATAACCTAGTCCAAAGCCTAAAATCATCATTACTTTAGGGTTTTTTAGTTTTGCATTTGTGAGCTGTTGTTCTGCTTCTTTTATAGGGTCGTATTTGCTGTGTATTTGATATGTTTTCCCCTCTTTTTTTATAGCAAGAGTTTTTTCCCCACTTTTTGCATCAGAAACAATATATTCACAATCCGATTCGGGACAGCTATTTACTGCTTGGTAAATAATAGGCATTCTTTGCTTTAAAACTTTAATATTTTTATCATAGATTTTAGACATTTATAGCTCTCCTGAATTATTATAATTTTATATTAGATTTATCGGCTAATTAAATTTTGTATATTAATATAGAAAATAAGTAAAAAAAAACTCGAAAGTATTTTTATACTTTCGAGTTTTTTCAACTCAATATTAATCAATTAACTTTATTGGAATGAATAGAACTTCTTTATTACCAGCCATATCTTCAGCTACTAAGTAGAAACAAGGAGCATCTGGCAATATAAATTGAGATAAATCAATTTCAGATTTGTTTTCATCGCCACAAATAGAAACTGGATCTCCACCTGCAGCATTTGTAACACCAAATCTAATTTTTTCATTATTCAATTTATAGTTATCATCACCAACAACAGCTAAATTTACTATAGATTTTCTTGATAAAGTTATACCTGCTTGATCAATTGGAGCAATCATATCTTCGCCTAATTGTAAGCCTGAAATAACTTCGTTATATTCTGAATCACCATTAATCAAACCACCTTGAACCATTAAATCAGCATGCTTTGGTAATGGAAACTCATTAGGAGGATTTTCAACAGGAAGAACGGTAGATGAACCGCCATCTTTTACTGTAATTTGCAACCCACAAGTTGGTGGAGTAATATCTTTTATTTTTACATTAATTCCTCTACTTGAATTTGCATAACAGAATTTTTTCTTACCTGTTTGAGGATCATCGTAGCTCATTTTTCTACTAACAAAACACTCAATTGCACCAGAATCAGTTGGAGATAAAGGTTTTACTTCCATTTGATTACTAGGTAAGTCAGGGCGAAAATCACAAGTATTAGCTTTTCTTTGTCCCCAATCATTGACTCTCCATTTAACAATTGCATTTTGAGTCCATGCTGGATTTGGTATTTCTATACCTTTATCTTTTGTCGGTGGCTCGTTAAAGTAAATTTCGCTATCAGAATTTACAACTATTGTTTCGTCTTCATTTATTACTTTAGGTAAAGGTTCACCATTACTAGAAAATAATTGCATAGGTATAGTAGGGGTTATGTGCGATGGAACCATTTCAATACTTACACCCTTTAACCAAGGATGCTTATCTAAATCTTCAGTCCCATCACTTGCACAAACCGATACCGCACTACATAAAGAAAAAGCAATTAAATTTATATACAATACACGTCTAATATTCATCATCAAACCAAAATTAACCTATTATTATCTAGAAGTAGATTCAAACGAAGAAGAACTTGGAAGAACAAATACTGGAAGTCTAACAGTTGTTATATTACCTTTTTT
>CAJOQX010000081.1 GCA_905236865.1 Candidatus Rifleibacteriota bacterium | reverse complement strand
ATTTCTCGATAGTTGGTCATAACCATGACCCTCCTTATATTGATGTCATGTCCTTCGACATGCATCAACATAATACGATGATTTGCGGAGTGCAACGACCCCGGAACGGGTGGTCAATCTGCCGCGGAATATTCAAGTGTCCAATTACAGCTGGTGGCGACAATTTTTCACGTATTCATGAGGACTTAATCCTGATCGTAATGTAAAATAGTACAAAAATATACACGAGTTAGAAGCTGAGGTACAAAATCAAATTGACTGAAGCAAAAATGTTGTTGTGAAGATATAAATACTATAATTTGCGGAAGAGCCTATTATTACGTGCAAGCAGACTTTTTGAAATATAATTTGTACTCAAGCTTATGCAAAAGCTCTTTCATGAACAATTTTTGCATTATGATTGTATTTTTTCACTATACCCCGTACAATATTGATATATGAACTCTTATTCTGAATTCGTAACTTTTTCAAGTTTTAAGCTTATTTATAGCATTCATCTCTAAAACAGTTAAGCAAAGCTCAGATAATAGTGGCGCAAAAGCAGCACCATCGCCTTTAAAGAAATAAATCAGAATGAAATTTAAGAATACTGAAATACACACTCCAATCTGAAAACACTTGCTATATATCTTATCAAAGCCTCCTCCCAATAAAATCTGATGTCCTAGAAAATTATTGTTTATTGATAACAAAAGCCAAATCAATAACGGGAAAACCCAATAATGATAAACAGTATATTCATCGCCAAAAATGAAATCTATGATAGTTTTAGAAAATATTGAAATTATGATAGCTATACATAGAAATAATATCATTATAATTCTGCGGACTTTATATACAAAATTCTTTCCGTCCATGAAAGAAGCCGTCATTTTCTTGCTCGAGAGCGGATATAAAATCTGTCCAATTGGAAGCCATATAAAAATTAATATATTAGGGATTTTCTGTATAGCATAATAAATTCCCACTTCCGTAGGAGTGCTGAAAATACCAAGAAAAGTAATTCCTATTGATGCGAAAACTTTACTGCTCAATGATGTTGTGAAGACAAGAAATCCGTCTTTAATTTCATTAATTATATCCCTTGTAGAAACTTTCACAATATGCAATGAATATTTTTTATTTGCAACAGCCATGCTTATAGCACCAGAAATAAAAGGTAAAATAGTCATAAACAGCGAATATAAATAAATATCATCGGGTGTTTTCACGAAAATAAAAATGCACAAAACCAAAAAAGTTCTGGCAATTATTGTTGTCAAAGATATATATTTCATGTCTTCTATTCCTTGAAAGAACCAGTGAATTTGCAGTGAATATCCAAAAGAGAATATAGACATTATGAGTAGACAAATACATTGCTCAGGATATTTTATATTAATAATTGAATATAAAAGCGCAAAAAACATGCTGACAAAAGCTAGGAAAATTCTAGCAAAGAATACGGATGAAAATAAAATATTAGCTATAGAAACATCACGTGAATTTAAGGCCATTTTACGCGTAGCTGACAAAATGAAACCATATTCGACAAGAACTTGAATATATCCATAAATATTAAACGCTATAGAAAAAGAGCCGTATTTTTCAGCTCCCAATACTCTAGTTATATAAGGTAAAGTCAATAACGGAACCGCAGTATTAAAAATCTGTAATAAATACAACCAAATACCATTATGAAAAGCTTTATTATGTATCATTATTCTGATCTAGTATTGTTAATGATTGAATTTATAATATCTACGACATTTTCTAAATTCCAGAATTTTTGGCAGTTAGTTTTGTATGTCTCAATATCTTTTTCGATGTTGTGAACGGCTTCTATAACTGATACAGGCTCATCTGCTCTATAGCATATACCAATTTTGTTGAGTTCAAAAGGAAACTTCAATCCAGGTATATCAGGGCCAATCATAGGAAGTCCCTGTGAAGCATATTCATATATTTTATTCGGAGCGCAATATAATGAATTTAATTCAGAATAATTCTCTACACTCTTTGTAGGTTTATAGGGAAGTAATCCTATATCAGCATATCTTGCAGCATAAATATGATAAGGAGGTTTGATATATGAAATATATTCTATATTTTTTCTATCACGAATGAGATTATACAAATATTCATTTTCTCTGCCCATGATATATAGAACATAATTTTGTATTTTATCTACAGCAGTTGATACTGTTTCTAAGTCTCTGTCTCGTGCAAAAATACCTTGATATAACAACACTTTTCTTTTTTCTTGAATGAGTTTATTTAATTTTAATTTTATTTCATCAGGTATATTCCGCGGTGGTAATCTATATGGTTTATTTGGCAGTACGACAGGAAGCTCCCTTAAATCCCACCATATTTTTAATATATGCGCTCTATTATATTCTGGAACAACAATTTTCCAGGCCGCTTTTGCATATTTTACTAGATGAGCCCTGATAAAATTTTGTCCAGTGTATAACGGTATATCTTTAGTTAATTCGAGTAATTGCACAACACTTTTATATTTTTTCAATATATTAACGCCTATATCTATAGCAGATTTATCCGATGCAGCCCATAATAAATCGCCCATTTCTTTTTCTATAATTTCGCGTATATTCCTGCGCCTTTTAAGCAGCGATATAGCTTTTCCAAGAATATTATCTGGATGTTCTCTTAGCAGATAAGTCTTCACACCTTTCATTTTGTACTCATCTAGCGCATTTTCTTTATCTCTTGAAAGCAACACAATTTCATGTCGCAAATCTATTAATATATCCAGTAAGTTACGTATTGGCGGAACTTCATTCAAATCAGCATCATTAACAATAACAATTTTCATAGCTTAACCCCAAATAATCAATCCTATATTTCTAAAAAATCCACTTTTATATATTCTATTCTTTACGTAGAATAATAGACGCTTTATCTTGTTTAATTCCGAAAGCTTCCCATATTCACTAGCAAGACAGCTATTTCCTAATTTATAAGTTTTTGCAAATACTAACGCCTGTTTTCTTGTCATAGCTAAAGCATTTTTTATATCGCTTCCCTTAGACATTTTATTTATTATATAGTTCAGATTACTTACAGCCTTTGCTCCTACAGAATTATTTTTATGCTGCCTGTAAAGAATCAGTGAGGCATTTATATACGACATGATTCCAAAATAAGAAGCCGTCAATGAACACCACCAATCGTGCATTATTATATCACTCAGTTCTCTTAATTCTAATGATTTTATAACGCAAGACCTATTCAGCATCATTGTACAGCCAGTTGCTATACTTTGAAGTATTATATCTCTGAAATGTATTCTGTTTGGATTTAATTTCTGATATTCACTCATTCTGTCAGCTATTATATTTAGATTTTCATCAACAACTCTTAAATCTGAAAATACTAAAACAGGAACACTATTACCTAATTGTTTTTCTATAGTCAACATATGCTTAAACGTAATTTCTATTTTTTCTTCCATCCAAATATCATCTTGATCGCAAAACATAATATACGGTGCTTCAACATTCCGCATTAAATAGAAAAAATTATTTTTTGCATTTCCTGTTCCTGCTCCTGTTAATATATGTATTTTATCAGGATATTTTTGAGAGTACTTTTCTATGATTTTTACCGTATTATCTTGTGAAGCATCATCATGTACATAAAGCTCCCATTGATCAAAAGTTTGTTTAAGAAGTGATTCTATTTGTTCATCTATATATGTTTCCCCGTTATAGGTTGCCATTAGTATTGCTATTTTATCTGTTGTATACATTTTCTGTTCTTTTTCCTCCAAACAAAAACGGTATATAAAATATTTGAATAATTACAGGCAGATATAAATAGAAATTAATAAAGAATAATAAAATTATATTATGTGCATATACGGAGTAAAGTAATACATCTCTAGGCGTTTTTTTGTATTTTATATTTTTATATAGACTGTATCCCAAAAAAGCTATAAATGAATTAAAAATACCAATTCCTGTTATTCCAAAATCGAGATAAATACTAGCTAAATAAGTTGATACTGTGTAATTTCTGGATATAATATATCTTGGAGAATATTTTACTTCTATATTAAAAATATTAAGCAATACAGTAGGTAGAAAATCGTTTAACATAGTAGCCCCATGATTGATGCTTCCTTGTGTTATACTTACAAGATTGTTAAAATTGCTTACAGAAAATGTCATATATGAATAAAACCATTGAGTTGCACTGGATAAGACTATATTTTCTCTTGCTCTAAAAACTCTGTTCATTACACCGCTGCCTGAACGAAAATTTCCTATTGCTGTAAACATAGCAACTATCAATATCAATGCAATTACAATAAATCCGGTTTTTATCTTGTTTGTTCTGTTCAACCATTCTGATTTGATTTTCACATTTCTTATATACAACGCATAAATAAAACCCTCAATTATAATAGACATAATAAGCTGTCTGCTGACAATCAAAATACTAAAAGCAAGATACAGCCATTTATCTTTAGTCTTTCTCAAAAGGCTGTAAGCTCCCAGACAAATGACAAGTCCACACCATGCTCCGTGTAAAGACGGTATACCATAATCAAAATATATTTTACTGTTGCCAGTAATTTTCCAGATCGAAGGAAGTCCTTTAGAATATAAAATTTCTAATAAAAAGATGATAATCACGATATATTTTGCTATTTTTCTTCTCTTTTTATAGTTTCTAACATGATTTTTCTTTTTAATTCTTGGAAATTTTATAGCTTCCAGAAAACTTATTGTAATATTATAACATAATATACATATCCAAAATATAAATATAGTTCTATCCGATAAATCCTGTTGAATATAACTTATTTTCAGTTCATATAAGCTCAAGGTTATAAACCATATAAAATTAAATATAAATTTTGGATTTAAGACATTTTTCTCTTTTATATATGATGTTATACATAATAACAACAGTAGTATAAGCAGAGAACTCATATTGATTTCTCCAATAAACCGGCCATATATTTACCGGTTTTACTTCCTAATATTCTTGCACAGCAGTCAATACAGAAACAGAGCGAAGAAAACATATGTCCATTTTTTAATAATTCTTTTAATACATACTTAATCAGCTTTTTACCTTCAGCTTCCTGTTTTACTCCTTTCAGTAATTTTTTATGCCTTTCTATTTCATAACCTTGAATATAATTTCTTTTAT
>CAJOQX010000080.1 GCA_905236865.1 Candidatus Rifleibacteriota bacterium | reverse complement strand
TATTACTTCGGCGTTTAAATATCGAAAAACTTAGTTCCCAGATTCGTCATTGCGAGCGTAGCGTGGCAATCCAGTTTTTCGTTATTTAATTGCAGTATTAATAATTATCAGACTGGTTATTGTAACTTGGATTAGCTACTGCATCCCACTGGTAATCAAGAGTTTCTTCTGTTCCGTTTACAGGAGCATAAGTATATTTTACGTCATCACCGTAAACTTTTGCTTGATAGCCACTTTCGGTATTATAGCTCAAATTACCAGACTTAATTCCTTCAAAAGTTCTACCAACAATCTTTTTACCATCAGTTCTCATAACAAAACAGAATGTAGATTTAACAAGATGACCTTCTTCATATCCGCCGCCGTCATAACCATTGTTTATATAGCAATAACCTACAGCATAATTAGATTTGGTATCGCTAATCAGCTTAACTCTAATGTTGGTATTGTCTTCACCTTCACCAAGCTTAGAGCTTAAAGGTGTTTTTCCAAAGCCCTTACCATCTTCTATATTGGAGTAGATGCAAACCATAGCAAGCTTCAAATCAGACGACAAATTAAGGTTATTATTTTGTTCGTCAGTCATTTCATTAGCTGGAACAGTAGCCATTTTCATATAGCAAACATCACCGCTATTGTCGTTTTCATCGCCAACATAATCCCTGAAGAACTTTCTTTCATGCATATTGGGGTGTGCTTTCCCAGTGTTTTTATCATAAGCTGTACTCCAATCATGTATGAAATGACCATTAGAATTATGAGGAATAGCTTTATCTATTTCTTCTATACTGAGATATTTTTTCAAACTTTCTGGAATATTCAAATCGAAGCTTTCAGGAATTGCCGAAGTTGCTCTTTGTGAATTAGAATTTGAGCCGAATAGAAAGTCTTTATACTTGACTAATGGAGAAATCATAGCTCCTATTCCGTGTTTTTCTTTTATTGGCAGTTTATTCAAAGCATCGCTCATGCTTTCTTCCTTACCAGTGTTTGTATCGAAAGCAGTTTGTTCTCCAGTTGTTGAGTTAACATAAATTATTGATTTGTCATCACCAGAAATAGAGGAATTGAAGTTATTTTCTGTTTCGAAAGTTACATTATCTTTTTTATTATTAAAGGTTTTGCCTTTAAGTATTTTGTTCTTATCTACAGCATAGCAAAAAGTAGATAATGTTTTGCCGTCTGTATCGTTTAAATAACTAACAGCTACTAAGCCTGTAGAATCAGCTGCAATACGAGTTAAAACAATATTTATATTGTCAGTTCCTTTAAAAAAAGCTATTCTTAAACCGTTTTTATTGCCGTAACAAAAATTATCATTAATTTTTGTTACATTTGAAATATTATTGTCAGCAACAAAAGAATCAATTGTATTATGATTTATTAATTCTTCTAATTTTTGACCTGTCGCATAAGTTTTTATATTGTCAGATAAGGTTATACTAGCTCTTAAAGAAGTAGTAGGTAAAAGAGTGCTAAGGTTGCTAATTACAGAGTTAATGTTCATTTGCAACGATGTCTGTTCATAGACTGTTTGCACATCTTCTTTTGGTTCGCTAGAGCTATGATTATCACTTCCTCCACCTCCACCGCCGCCACCACAAGCAGTTAAAGAACAAAGCGCTACTATTAAAAATATAGCTGTTAATGATTTAAAGAATAAATTTTTCATTAAATAACCTCCTATGTATACTACTTTTTAATACTTTCAATTCACAATTATAATCATTATAAAATAATTAATCAAGATATACATAATTTAGAAATGAAGATAGTTTAAAGAGAATAAAGTTAGATTAGTTTTTAATCTCTTTACCAAAAATTAGAGTTTATAGAAAAAAAGTTAAAGCCTAAATTATGGGCAAAAAAAGTATACAATTTATAAAATTGTATACTTTTTTATTAATTCAGTAATTTAAACTATTATTCAGCCTGTGAATCTTCAAAAGCAGCTTTTCTTGAAAGATTTACACGACCTTGTGCATCGATTTCAATACATTTAACTTTTACTTCATCACCAATGTTTACTACGTCTTCAACTTTGTTTACACGGCGATTTTCTAGTTGGCTAATATGTACCAAACCTTCAATGCCAGGAAGTATTTCAACAAAAGCACCAAAATTCATGATACGTTTAACTGTACCAATATAAATTTTGCCAACTTCTGCTTCATCAGTAACCTGATGGATAAGTTCAACAGCTTTATCGTTTGCAGCAGCATCAGGACTCATAATTACAACTTTACCATCATCGGTAACTTCGATTTGAGCACCTGAATCTTCTGTAATCTTACGAATCATCTTGCCGCCTGGTCCTATAACATTCTTAATCTTATCAGGATTGATGTTAAGAGTTACGATACGTGGAGCATATTGAGAAAGACTCTTTCTTGGCTCACTTAAAACTTCCGTCATTTTGCCAAGGATGTACATACGACCATCTCTTGCTTGTCTTAATGCAGTTCTCATAATATCAAGAGTAACGCCTATAATCTTGATATCCATCTGAAGAGCATTAACACCATGTTCTGTACCTGCAACCTTGAAATCCATATCGCCAAAATGGTCTTCGTCACCAAGAATATCGCTCAATACAGTAAAACTGTCGCCTTCTTTTATAAGACCCATTGCAATACCAGCAACTGGAGCTTTTATTGGGACACCAGCATCCATAAGAGCTAAACAACCTGAGCAAACAGAAGCCATTGAAGAGCTACCGTTACTAGACATAATTTCACTAACAACACGAATTGTGTATGGAAATTCAGATTCAGGAGGAATAACTTTGCTAAGAGCTCTTTCAGCTAAGGCACCATGACCTATTTCACGGCGTCCAGGTCCACGCATTGGCTTACATTCACCAGTTGAGAATGGTGGGAAGTTATAGTGAAGAATAAATCTTTTCTTCGTTTCGTCATCTAAACCGTCAATAACTTGTGAATCTGCATTTGCACCTAGAGTACAAATTCCTAATGACTGTGTCTGACCACGTTTGAAAATTGCAGAACCATGAGTGCGGGGCAATATACCTGCATAACAAGTAATTGGTCTAATATCGAATACACGACGACCATCAATTCTGCGACCTTCTTGAAGAATCATTCTACGCATTTCAGCTTGTAATCTATTTTCAAGAATTGCATGAGCTGCATTAAGCTTTTCAGTCCCAACTTCTTCGCCTAATTTTTCATTTAATCTGATAGCAAGATTTTCATTGAGAAGTCTAAGTTTTTCAACTCTTGCAGTTTTTTCTGCTGTATTAAGGGTATCTCTCAAATCATCCATGAGAGTATCAACAACTTCTTCACATTCTGGTTCTGGAGCTGGTTCTGGAACGACAGTCTTTTCTTTGCCACAACGACTTGCTAATTCTTTTTGAGCATGAGCAAGCTTTTTGATGTTTTCATGAGCAAAACCAAGAGCTTCAATCAATTCTTCTTCTGAAACTTCAGAAGAGCCAGATTCTACCATTGTTATGGCCTGTTCAGTTCCTGCAACAGTCATATCAATAGTGCTATTTTCAAGAGAAGCTGGTGATGGATTGATAACCAACTGACCGTCAATCTTACCTACTCTGACAGCTGCAACAGCGTCAACTATAGGAACTTCAGAAATCATGAACGCAGCACTTGCAGCATTGATTGCAAGTATATCGACTGGATTAACTTTGTCATAAGAAAGAACATATACAGCAACTTGAAGGTCATTGTGATAGTTCTTTGGGAACATTGGGCGAAGAGGTCTGTCTATTAAACGGCTAGACAATATTTCTTTAGTAGTAGCTCTGCCTTCGCGTTTGAAGAAACCACCAGGAATCTTACCTGCAGCGTAAGCTTTTTCAATATAATCTACTGTCAGAGGAAGAAAATCATTACCTTCTTTTGGTTCTTTACTAGCAACTACCGCTGCAAAAACAACAGAATCGCCTGAACGAACAGTAACAGCACCTGAAGCCTGTTCTGCAAGAATTCCTGTTTCAAAAACCACGCTCTGAGCATTTTGAGCATTAAGATCACAAGAAACTATTTCGTAAGTATTTTCCATTACAACCTCTTATAATTAGCGACGTAAG
>CAJOQX010000079.1 GCA_905236865.1 Candidatus Rifleibacteriota bacterium | reverse complement strand
TTCAACAACTTCTTTTACTATTTTTGCATTTTCTATAAATGAATCGTGGTCATAAACTTCTTTTATTGCAAATTCGTTATTTTTTTCTAGTCTAAGTTTGTTTACTTCATCTAATAAATATTTTTTTGTTTCTTCGTTTAAATCACCGCATCTTGTTTTAAAATCATCTTCGTTAAAATCACTGACAGTTCTTGATAAAAACTCATCCATACCTTTTTTATACAAATTAGTTAAACGTAGCTGAAATTTTACGTGGTCATCAATGCCTTCTTTCCATTGAAAATCAAGTTCTTCATCGTCTTGTTTTGAAGTTTCGTCATATACCTTACATAAAAACAAAGTAAATATTTTATTAAAAGCATTGCCCTTATCTGAAACAACATTGTGTCTTAAAATTTCAAGGAAACGATTAAATATAAAACTCGAGTCTTCTTGATTAATCGGTTTTAACTGATTTCTAACCAAAGCTTTACTTTCAAAGCAGTATGGTTTAACCCAAGTTTCAAAAATACCATTGTCTTTTGTAAGCTTATTCCATTTTTCGTAAAAATCTTTAACATCGCCACTTCTATAAGCTTCTTCTATTTTTACTATTTCGTTTTCATATACCAGCTCTTTGCCTTGCAATTCAGAAGCATAAAGCATTATAACATCAGCTTTGTTGCTGAATTTAAAATATGTAAATAATTGCCCACCGTCTTTATTTAGTTTTGTAACGGCTTTGTCAAATTCTTTCCCATAAGTTTTACATTCAATAAGCAGGTATTCAGAGCCATCATCACGATTGACGCATATATCAAGTCTGCCAGATGTGCCATGACCTGCCGCCCATGTCTTTTCTAATACTATATTTTGTGGTTTGTAGCCTTTTTCAAGAAGTCTGTTTACACAGTCTAAAACAACCCAGTTTTCTTCCTGTGTAAAATTTTGAGTTGTTTTGCTATCGGCACTAATTAAATCGCCATAACATATTTTTTCTTGATAAAAATCAACTTCAATAGAATAATTGTGCTGTTTATATTCTTTCTGATAAATATCAACAGCACTTTCTTTTGGACCAAAACCAAGTATTTTTAATAGTGACTTGTAATCTTTATTCATATATCCCTTTTATTATTTAACAATATCATTTTTCACAATAAATGTCTATTTTCTTTACCTAAGATTCATAGCCAATTCAAATCTTTAACTATCAATTAAAGCTGTTAAATGGGAAACGAATTGAATAAAGATGATATGAGCAACATGATTCTCCTAATAATAGTTCCTCAACTTTATAATATAATCTTGTAAAAAAATTATCGTGAAAATATGTTTTCCTATCTGTATATATTGCCAAAAGTGTCGCTCACTACGCAAAGCAGCAGTTATTATATTTTCACCATATTCGTTCCTTTCATTTATATCTGCACCAGCCTCTACAAGCATAGGCAAAACTAAACTTAATCCATTATTCTTAGCGACTACAATAATAGGGGTTTCACCTTTATTGTTTTTTACATTAACTTTCGCACCTGCTTTTAAAAGTTTTCTTATAATAGAAATATTATTTCCATTACAGGCTTTTATTAAAGGGGTGTTTCCTTCTTTATCTTTAACATTAACTTCCACACCATTATCTATAAGAAATTCAACCATGTCAGGTTTTTCATAATGGTAATATTCTGCTATATCGTTAGATCCGTAGTCACATAACAACAAAGCATTTTCGCCTTCATCGTTTTTTTGATTTATATCAAATTTATTATGTTCAAAAAAATATTTTGCTAGTTTTACATTATTAGCCTTTACAGCTAACCAAAAACCATCTATTCCAAAATTATCAATATCACAACTTTTATCTTCATAAAGCTTTAGTTCGTCATAATATTCAACTATATTTTTAAATTCTATATTTAACTTATCTTTTTCATTTAATTCTTCTTGTGATTCGACTTGTGATTTAGAAATATATTCTTCTTCATCATCTCTAGGAATATCAATGTATTGATTATAACAAAAAGTAAACAACAACAAGAAAAACAAAGGTAAAAAATCGATAAAATATAGACTTCTATCCATAATAAGACTCCTGATTAAATTAAAATCTTACTCTGGCTATAAAATAGAAATGCCCACATAAGCAAAAATGTTGTTGAGCCAAAGTTTCAATGGATATTTATAAAAACAGCTAATCAAATATAAAGATTTAACAACAAAATAATCGTAGCTATTTATCAATTTTCATAATAATCACATTTGTAAAAAATGTCAATATCAAAATCTTCACAAATGTAAATAATTTTAAAAAGATATTTATTATAGGGACTTTATATTAGCTATATCGTTCTTGTTTTTGTTTTATGTTGTCTAAAAACCGTAACGACCATCGGCAATAAGATTTACCTAATCCGTGGTGATGATCGAGGAACTACTATACCTAATAAAATGTTAAAGCAAATAGAAAGGAATAAAGGCACATTAGATTTTCATACACACCCACATGATGACGATTGTGTTCCATCAAATTCTGATAAAACACTTATGAAGTTATTGAAAAAATTAACTGAACAAAAAACTCAAATAGGTTATAATAAAAAACATTCTTATAACTACTTACATGAGAGGAGTTGTATGGCTAGAAAATACGATTATGCAAATCTTTTTGAAAAAGCAGATAAAGAAATAGATCTGTTACAAGATACATTTGATAAACAAGACCAAGAAATATACATAGAAATCAAAATGGCTTTAGTAGAAATCAAACAGCTTTGCGAAGCAGATGAAAAAGTTCCAATCTGGGAAGTTGTTCAAAAATATTATGACAATGCTCTTACTCATCTGTTATCGTCACAGAAAAAAAAGCTTAAAGACGCTGAAAAACACTGTGTTCTTCAAAAAGAAACACCTGAAGAAACTGCTAAAATTATGGAAAATGTAAAAAGGCAAATTCAAGCCGAAACAAACCGCTTTAAAACTCAATATAATTATTTGTTTGATGCTTTAAATCTTAAGCAAAAAGAAGATTTAACCATAGTTCCCATATAATTTATACTTATAACATGAAAAAAACGAAAATTAATATAGATTACCTGTCTTTTCCCCAAGAAATAACAACTTTTTTGTTTAAAGCAGAAATCTACGATAGCAGTTGTTCGGAATTAGCAAAAGTTTATTATATAGATAAAAATCAAGGTTGTTTTCTAAAGATAGCTACTGCTGGAGCTTTAAAAACAGAATGCCTAATGCACGAATATTTTCATAGTCTTAATTTGACTACAGCTGTTTTATTTTATCAGACTATCGGAGATAAGGATTATTTGATTACAGAAAAAGTTTCTGGGGAAGATTGTACTCATTATCTTAACGAACCAGAGCGTCTTTGTGACAGTATAGCCATTAATCTTCGCAAGCTTCATGACTATCCTTTTGCAGACTGTCCCATACAAAATAGAATAACAGATTACGTAAATTCTGTGTTTAACGGCCATGCTAAAGGAAAATATGAGTATGACTTATTTGAAGGACTTTGGGAGTTTTCATCGATTCTATCTGCATGGGATGCAGCAAAAGAAGGAATGCAGAGTTTAGAAAGAAATACTCTCATGCACGGTGATTACTGTTTACCAAATATCATTCTAAATAACTGGAAGTTTTCTGGCTTTATTGATCTTGGCAGAGGCGGAGTCGGCGACAGGCATATTGATATTCTATGGGGAATTTGGACATTAAAATACAATCTCGGAACAGCAAAGTATACGGATTATTTTATAGATGCCTATGGTCGTGATATGATAGATAGGGAAAAACTACGCTGCATTGCAGCCATGGAGATGTTTGGCGAATAAAATGGACAGTCTTTTTAGGTTTATTTTCGGTCTAGAAGAAAACAAAAATATAGTTTTTATTGTAGTTGGTTTTTGTTGTTTTTATTGTTATTTCTTAAGTGAGATTGCCTCGTTTTCTTAAAGAACTCGCAGAGGCTGTGCTAAAACTAATTTTTTAGTCCAAAATAGATTTTGCTAATTGCCTACACATTCGTCATAAAAAGTATAGCATAAGGGCTTTATTAGCCCTGAAAGCTATACGTTTATGACAATGGATAGGCTACAAACAAATAAATATTAATTTTTCATCAAATTTCAAGTTTTAGCACAGCCTCTCGCAATGACGTTTATTACTTAAACAAAGTTTATTATAATTAACAGAAACTAAGATTATTGCTAACTTTTATAATTTTTAATAAATTTTATTGCGTTTGCCCTGTGTATTCTCGGTCATAATATTGACAAGCTTTTTTACTAAGTGTAGAATTCAGTAATTCCATATAAACAAAAAAATAAAGTGGAGGCAAATAATGAAAAAATCTTTCCTATCAATAGCTTTAATAGCTTCATTGGCTCTAGTCGGTTGTGGCGGTGGTGGTGGAAGCAGTTCTCCGACTGCTCCAGCAGTAGTAGTTCCAAATGAAGCATTAGTAGCAGGTTCTATTGTTTCCCCTATAGCGAATAATGCTAATACAATATTAGACTACACTCCTGCAGCCGCTTCTTACAGATTATCAACCAATAATTCAGATAATTTTTCTTTCGATAATATAAGCGATAATGTGCAAATAGCTTTGAAAGCTCCAGTAATTGCTAGAGCAACTCTTAGAGCTGCAACTATGGCGGGGCAATTTGATAATAGCAAAAAATTTGAAGAAGTAACAACTTTTGAAAATAACGTTTTTGAAAGAAAAGTTTATAAAGATATTGAGACAAGCAAAAATAATCCTAACGACTATTTGCTTTATTTCAAAATAGAAAATTGTGATGGCAACTTAAATAATGATGGTATTTTGACCAAATTAACAATTGGAAAAGATGCTCCAATAACCATTGATGACATAAAAGGCGGAGTAAAACTTACAGGGAACTTAACTACAGATTTAAGTTTGATAGCTGCTCCTAATGTTTCTGAAATTTCTGGAATTGTAGATTATGATGGAATTGCTATCGAAGAAGGTGAAGGTTATCGATATTCTAAAAAAATAACGGTAACTAACTTATTCGCCATAAGCAATATTAATCTAAATTTATCTTCTCTTGAAGTAAAAGATGATTTTGACTATGAACACAATACTTACACTGGAATTACAAAAGGCACTAATGTTAAATTAAGTATTAGTGGCTTAGATGGCACTAGTTTACAAGATGAAAAAACAATATACAGTGGAGGGGAATACGTTAAAAAGCAAGATGGTCAATGGGTTACTAATTCAAATAACAAATCAAGCAAACTTGTAGTTACAGATAATCGTGATATTAGCTATTTATTGAAAACTCCTGTTGAAATAGCAGTTAGTGGCAATATTTCTGACACTGATACAGAAACTAATACAACTGATAGTTTTACTGCAAATAATG
>CAJOQX010000078.1 GCA_905236865.1 Candidatus Rifleibacteriota bacterium | reverse complement strand
TATGGATTGTTTCGTTTACTCTTGCAATGACAAGTTTGACACAATCTTGCTTAAGCTAAACACTTCTCTCATCTCTCATCTCTTATCTCTAATCTCTAAAATAGGCTTTAGCCTCAAATACCTCTTGCAACATAAGCTCCTAAATCTTATAATTAAGCATAAGGAGTACACTAGATGGGGCAGAAAGATATAGCAAATTAGTAATTAGTAATGAGTAATTAGTGTGTTAATAATAAAAAACATAAAAAAATTCTTTTCTATTATATTAAAGCATTCAGCACCTGTTTGTTTATTTATAGTGCTTCCAATGCTAGTTTCCTTATATTTAGAAAATAATATAATAAATACCGAAAAAGAAAACCACTTTGCTAATTTATCAACACAAATAGATAATCTTTTAAAAGATATAGAAAGTGAAGTAGAGCCAGAGTCGTTTTTATTAAAAATTGCTAGGGGAGGGTGGTTTACTTTAAATCAATTTAATAATAATTTAGATAATTTTTGGAAATATTACGATAAACTTTGCTCTTTCTTAAATTCTAAACCAGATTTTTATTTATTTAACGAAAAGGGTGACTTGATAACCCCTAATCGTATCAGTTTAAAATCAAGGTTTTTGGCTACGAAGCTTTGGAAAACTATAGATAGTAACTATGATGAGAGAGTTCAGATATTTACTAAATATAAAAAGGAGTTAACAAATTTTTTAGGTAATGAATTTAAATTAACTTCATTTCTAGAAGCTCGTAACCGCTTAATGCCAATTATAATCAAAGCTAAAGTCGGTTATGTTTTTTGGATGAATTATTCAAATAACACAAAAAAAGGAATACTAATCGTTTTTTGGGAAAAACCTTCTTTTGATTTGATTTTTAATATTATTACCACCAGATATTCTTCAAAGTTTTTTGATGGATTTATAAAAAATAGCAATGGACAACTAAAACCTTTAAAAGGAAATAATGACCAAAACTATAATTTAAATAATTCAAAATATGAAGATATTTTTATTAAAACTGTTTTGATGGAGCAAAACACTGGTTATATAGACAATGACAATCAGTTTTGGAAATCCACCAAAATAGGTGATTTATGGCTTTCGGCTTCTTTAAAAAGTAATATAGACAAATATAATTTTTACAATTTATTTTTTAAATACTCTATTATACTATTAGCTTTAATTTGTATTTTTTTATATATTTTTATTATAAATACGCAAAAAGGTTATATTTCAATTAGAACAAAGCTTGTAGTTCTTTTCTTATTTGCCGTATTAACACCTGTTATGGGCTTTTCATATTTAGGCTATAATTATATTAGAAATATGCGTAAGAATCTTATTGCCAACTTTGGAAACGAAGGTAGAGATGTACTTCTGAACATAGATCGTGAGTTGGGGGCTTCTGGTAATGTATTCCGAGATGATTTTAGAAAAATGATAGAGGATTTTAAGCAATATGACAATAATAAATTTATTCAAAATAAAATAACAAATAGTATAAAAACTTACGATTTAGCGGTTATTGAACGAAGATTAGCTTCTGATGCTTCTATTATAAAACAAGTATCTAACAAAATATTGGTCGAAGATATAAATAGCATATTGAATTCATTTTCTATGTGCTGTATAGATACAATGCTTAATACGAATCTTATGGACAGTATGGATCCTGTTTTAAAAACTACTCTAACTAGTCCAGAAGTTGCGTTTACAAGTTTTTCAACTAGGCCAGATAACGTTCAAGACTTGGTTTTTGGTAATATAGAGTTTTATCTATATTGGAATTTATTAGATTCAAAAGAGTTTGGTAAAGAATATTATTTAGTTATGAGAATATCTAATAAGGTTTTAAGAGAACATCTGATTAATCGCTTAGAACAATGTAAAACTAACTTAAAAGAAAGAGATTTTATGATTTTTGCTTGTAATGATAAATCTGGTGAATATTTTCCAAATAATTCATTATCTAATAATTTGAAAGATATTTCAAGACGAGTTAACTATATGGGTAAGCCTATTGAATCTGAAATATATATACAAAATAAAAAATACCTGATTCTAGGTTTAAAAAGTGCGAAAATTAGGGGTTATTCGTTTTATGCTTTGTACCCTTATGAAAAAATTGAGAATGAACTTGTAAAAAAAATTAATTATTTAATAATAAGTGTTTTTATTTTTATAGCCTTAGCTTTTGTTATTGGTTATAGACTTTCAGAAACATTTATTTATCCTGTTAAACGCTTAGAAGATGGAATAAAAGCTATAAAGATAAGAGACACTGAATTTAGAATAGAAAACTTACAAAATGATGAATTTGGCAGGTTAGCTCAAAATTTTAATAAAATGATATCTAATCTTAAAGAAATGGATTTGGCTAAATATATTCAAGAATCGCTATTACCACAAAAATTGCCAGAGTTAAAAGGCTATGAATTATGCTTTTCTAATAAAATGGCATCGGCTGTTGGTGGCGATTATTTCGATATAATACAACTTGATGAGAACAATATTTGCTTAATAATAGGTGATGTTTCTGGACACGGTGTTGCATCCGCTTTAATAATGGCTATGACAAAAGCTATTTTTTATCATGGTTTTAAAGAGAAAAAAAAATCTAGCTGATTTATTTGCTGATTTAAATGCTGTTATTTCTGCTTATTTTTTTAAAGCTCCTGTAAAGAAGATGATTACGCTTTTTGCTACAGTTATAAATTTACCTACTGGTGAAGCTACTTTTCTTGATTATGGACATAATTTCCCTTTAAAAATTTCAATCAATGGCGAAATCACAGAACTTAAAATGATTAATGTTCCAATAGGTGTTTTAAGAAAAATGAGAAAAAAAGAAATAGATAAGTTTATTATTAACAAAGGTGATACCATCGTATTTTATACAGATGGTATTATAGAAGCTACAGGGAACACTTCTGAACAGTATGGCTACAATCGTTTTAAGGAAAACTTATTAGAAGTTTCCAACAATAATTCTAATACAATTATGAATAGTTTGATTGCAAATTATAATAAATGGAAAGATGGAACAGAGCCTGATGACGATGTAACATTAGTGGTTTTGAAGAGGCTTTCTACGTAAAATAATAAAGGTAACATCATCAGAAAGCTCAGTATTCCCGTGATACTTTTTAAATATATCTACTAATTGATTTTTTAAATCTTCTGCATTTTTTATAGGAATGTTTGCAATAAGATTTTTAAAATTTTCATAACCATATTCTTTCCCTTCACTATTTTCAGCTTCAGGGAAACCATCAGTGTAAATTACTAAAGTTTCTTCATGAGATATTGTCTCAGACTCAACAGAATAATTGCATCTTTTTTTAGATGCACCCATTGGTAAACTAGAGTTGCTTAGAATTCTGAAATGTCCGATTTCTTTTTCCCTTATAATTGGAAAAGGATGACCTGCATTACAAATAAACATTTCACCAGTTTTTTTATCTAATGTTATTGCACAAAAAGTCATCGTTTTCTTTTTATTTAATAAATCACTTATCATTCTGCTTGTATTTGTAACAATATCTTTTAAAGATGTTTCTTCTTTTACGAATCTAAATATTGATGCTTTTACCATTACTGTTAAAAGAGATGATGAAATTCCGTGCCCTGTAACATCTCCTATAACTATTAATAGTCTGTCTTCTTGTAATTCAAATATATCTGCATAATCTCCACCAACGTCATCAGCCATTTCATTATAAACTACACATTCATAGCCATCAATTTTGTGTTCACCACTTGGTATCAGGCATTTCTGAACGGCACCAGCTAACAGCAAATCCTTGATTTCTTCCATCATCTGATTAAATGTACTTCCCAAATTTCCTAATTCATCTTTATTATCAATGGAAATTTTTATATCTGTATCTCGTTTTCTTAAAGCAGAAAGACCTCTATTTAATTCTTTAATTGGAACGATAAAATTTTGAGCAAGTAATGAACCTGTAAGAACTACAACAAATAAAAGTATGATTATAAGCATATATATATCTGAACGGAATTTTTCGATTATGCTCTCAATATTTGATACAGGGTAAAGGCTTAATAGATAGCAGTTTTTTAAATGACTACCTGGAACACAGAGACATAAATATTTATTATTTTCATAATTTATAATAGCGTTTTCTATTCGCTTGTTAATATTAGACACATTGATTAAATCCAATAGTTCTTTTGAATCAGCTATTGAAGGAATAAACTCTTGTGACTCATAAATAAAATTGATTATTTTAAGATTAACGTTATCGATATTATGTCTTTTATTTTGAATTTTTTTTTAAAAGTTAGTGTTCGCACTCCTATTGTTGGTATTTCCCATATAAAAAGCGATTGGGTTATCTTTATCAGAAAAATAATTCCACCAAATATAAATACTTACACCTTCATAATTTAGTGAAATAAGCTCTTTTGGTCTTTCAAATATTGCAGAAAATCCAACTATAGGATTTTCAAGCATACTAGCCATAAAAATATCTGATTGAGAAGGTTTGATTTTTGCATAATTCAATCTGTCTTGGTTATGCTTTTCGGAACAAATAATTGAAAATAATTGACTCATTTTATCCAAACGATCTTTTTGTTCTTGACTATATGTCGAAAAAATCAAACTATGGTCTATTCTTCTAATATCTAACCAATTAAATTGTTCATCAATATCATAATTATTGCCAACAATTTCTTGAAGTTTATTCCAAATATGTTTTTCTGTTGGTTCTTTTTTCCCTTTAAAACTCTTTAAATATTCATCCAATTCTTTATATCGATTAAATATTGTTTCTTCATTTTTTTTGTAATCAGAATCAATTTTATTTAATATATCTTGCATTTTCTTTTTTATATCATTTACTATAGCTGTTCTTTGGTCATTTACGCTAGTGTAAGATAATAGCCATAAACTTAATGTGGGTAAATATATTGCTAACGCAAATAAGAAAACTAGTTTATATCTTATAGATATGAATAATCCATTTTTATTTGAAATATTCTTATAGAAAAGAATTGAAGCAATAGTAATAACTATAAATAATATTGATAAAGCCAAACATAATTTTTTAATATATTTTTTTATTTCATCAAATTTATGCCCTATCATCAATTTATATTCATCTGTATTAAAACCTTTCCATACAATATTGTCTTTTATAAAACCATTTATAAAATCGTCTTTGTCGGTTATTCTGTAATCTATCTTATTATTAGTAAAAGCAGTATATATAGATTGTTTTTTTGCTTTGTCAAAGAGAATTATTGGCTGATTAGATGAAGCTAAATCTTTTATTTTACTTTCTATAAAGTCTAAATTAGTTTTTTTATAATCTACATATATAATTACACCAGCTATTGTATCAATATTTTTTTTATAGAAAACTCCAATCTTACCTAAACTAGAAATTGGAATACAAATTTCTGAATGACCAATCATCTGTTTTGTGTTGAATTCACGTCCTATAATCTTTTGCTGGTCAGAAAACTTTTCAACATAATCGGTTCTTGGCAAGTTATGTATTTTTAACCATGAATATTTAAAAAATCTTCTTTCATAATCTTGAAGATTTTCAGGATTTAATAATTTTGCATCTTTGTCAAAAACTGCACAACGAACATTTTCATTTAATTTTTCATTTAATTCATTAATATGCTTAGAAATACTTTTATTTAAAGAAAAACTTTCCGAATTAGATTTATTATTTATTAAAGGCGATATTTTGTTTGTAAAGTCATCAAAATAAGGTTTAAAAAAATCTACTGCTGTAGTTTTAGCCATTAAATCAGTAGCTTTTTCCGAAAGTTTATATTTTATTTTTTCTATTTCCTGTTTTTTTTTCTACATTTAAAATAAATAGGTAAATAAAAAAGCTTAAAAAGCTTGGCAAAAGTATGAGCAAAAAATATGTTGGAAAAAACTTTTTATAAGAATCATATTTTTCTTTTAGACTTTTCACTTATTTACCTTTTTTTACTATTTATCATAAAATAACATAAAATATAGTTATTAGTCTAATCTTCATCAATAAAAGAAAAAGTTTGTGTTTGCCCTGTGGTCTATACTTATTTGTTGCGGTGCATAATCCTAAATGCTAAAATGTCACCGTTTAAAATCTGAGTAGAGGTACATAGTATGAGTAATGAAGCTTTCGCTGTTGTAGGTTCAAATATTGCTGAAAAGGCAAGTATGATATGGAATGTGG
>CAJOQX010000077.1 GCA_905236865.1 Candidatus Rifleibacteriota bacterium | reverse complement strand
TAAATTAGAAGAAATGCTTAAAATAATATCTGATTATAAAAAAGTAAAAGTTGTTGAAAAAGAGTATTTAAATAATGTTGGTGGAAAGGGAAGTGTAAAAGGGAGCAAAGAATTGCTTTTCGTTTGCTCTTAATAAAAGTATATGAAAACATATAAAGAATGGCTAAATTATTTTAATCATCAAGAAATGAACGAATTTAACAAAGACTCTTCTGGCGTTGTATGGTTAAAGCTAAAATCTATTATACGAAGAGAACTTTTAGATAAATTTTTAAATGAAAACTCACTATCATTCAAAGGTAATTTACAGACTACTTTTAATTATCTATATTCCAAATATACTGAAGGTATTATAAACGAAAAAATAATCGATAAATTTCTAATAGAATTTAATTCAATAGAATTGGCAAATATTAATTCTAAGTTTGAGGCTATAGAAAACGACTTATATAAATTAAAAGAGTTTATTTGGGGTGGCGATTCTACAAATTCTTTAGATAAAAAAATCGTATCTTATATAAAACAATATTATTCGTATAACAAGATTTTAGATTTGCTTGACAATGAAATAAATATTACTACTAGACACTATACATTAAATAGCTGGTATAACAATTGGACTACGATTTTAACTGAACATATATTTAAAAGTCATAAAAAAACAATATCGGCTGTTGGAAAAATAAAAAGTGTTGATTTCTTTGTTGACGGAATTCCTATTGATTTCAAAATAACATATTTTCCGAAATCATATTTAGAAATAAAAAGGCGAGAAAAAGGGTTAAAAAGTGAAATATCTCAATTAAAAAATATAGCAAAAAAATGTAATATAAACTATGACAAAAAAGAGAATAACGAAACAATTAAATATCAAATCATAGAAAAAATAAAAGATACTAATAATTCAGATTATATATCTATGATAGATTCTTTAAAAGCTGAAAATCTTACAATAATAGAAGAAGCTATTTCAAATAAAGTTGATTTAATGAGGTGGTTGTATGAAAATCAAGGAGAAATGAGATTTGGTTCTGAAAATCGTCTTTTTATGATATTAGTTGATAAAAACGATATAGATAATTCTTGGAAATTAAAAAGAAATTTCACTAAATTAAAACCAGCTATAAATACTTATTTAGATAATTTTGATGCAAATAAAATTAAAAATTCTAAAGTTGAATTCAATTATAAAGGGAAAAAGTATTCAACTCTTTCTGATATATTATTTATTACTTGTTAATAATTATTTAATTACATAAGATAAAATGAAGATAATAAAGAAGCGATTAGATGAATTAGTTGTAAAACAAGGTTTGGCAGAAAATCTTGATATTGCTCGTCGGCTTATTATGTCTGGTGAAATACGGAGCGGAGATAGAGTTTGGGATAAAGCGGGAGAAAAAATTCCAGAAGACACAGAACTAGAATTAAAAAGCCGTCACTGCAAATGGGTTTCTAGAGGTGGTTTAAAACTAGAAAAGGCAATCAATGATTTTTCTCTAAATCCTGCTGGAGCAAGATGTTTAGACATAGGAGCTTCTACAGGTGGTTTTACCGATGTCCTTTTGCAAAATGGCGCAAAAGAAGTTGTAGCATTAGATGTAGGGCAAGGATTGCTAGACCCCAAAATATCTAATGACCCTCGTGTTATTGTAAAAGATAAAACAAATTTTAAACTATTAAAACCTGATGAATTAGGTGAACCTTTTGACATCATAGTTACAGATGTTTCTTTTATTTCTTTAACAAAGATACTACCTAATGCTATTCCAATGATGCAAGAAAATGCTTATATTGTTGCACTGATAAAACCTCAATTTGAAGCAGAACGTCACCAAGTTCCAGAAGGCGGAGTTATAAAAGACCCAGAAATACAAATTGAAATCATAGAAAAACTGGTTTACTTTTTTAGCCAAGAAGGACTCTATTTATGGGCTATGACTCCTATACCTATTGTCAATCGAAAAAAGAATATTGAATTTGTTTCGCTTTGGAAAAAGACAAAAACGAATAAATTAGTAGATATTCATAAAATCGTTTACAATGCACATTCAAATAACTAGTCTACCTTACTCTTTTATTCAGTTCGTCAAGCATTTCTTTTGCAATGGCTGCTTCTTTAGAATTAGGCTGAGCATAGCTTAAAATTTTCCTGTATCTTAAAATAGCCATTTTTCCTGCTTCATTATCACCCTTCAACAAAAGCATATCTGTATAAGCATTTGCACTTTTCATTAAAAGCTGAATATTGTTAGCATCTTTGCTTAAACCAGCTTCAAGAACTGCAACAGCATCTGTTAGACGGCTTTCACGACTAAGTTTGTCGGCCTCTTGTATAATTTGATCTACATCCATTCTTTTAAGGGCAAAATCAC
This sequence comes from Candidatus Rifleibacteriota bacterium, assembly GCA_905236865.1. Taxonomy (GTDB): domain Bacteria; phylum Muiribacteriota; class Ozemobacteria; order Ozemobacterales; family Ozemobacteraceae; genus RUG334. The sequence continues at coordinate 6,881 of CAJOQX010000077.1, read as the reverse complement.
TAGGTCTTGCAATTTCTTGTTCAGCAGCAGCCGTCACAGCTTCTATCTTTTTCTTTTGTTCTGCTAATGCTGCGGCTTTTTCTGCTTCCATTGCCGCTATTGCTTTAAGCTCATCTTCATGTTTTTGAATAATTCGTTTTGCTTCTGCAACATACTGGCTAACAGAAGAAGATTTTCCATTTTTTGAATTGACTTCTACATAACTTTTAAAATCTGGAATAGCTAATTCTTGGTAACCAGATATAAAAATAAACATACCTCTGAAAAACAAACCATTATTCATTCTATTAGGTCTATCTTTTAGAAAAATTAAACCTTTTCTTATTAGACCATTTTCTGGTTCTGACAACAAATCTCTTTCTGCAATAACAGCATTGATATATAGCTCAATAGCCAGCTCCATTTTATCGCTTTCTAAGGCATCCATAGCCTGATTAAAGACGATTGCAGCAGGACCTTTTTTAGAAGTTCTATGTTTCAAATCAGGATCTTTTTTTTGTTTCTTTTCTTTTTCTAACCGTTCAGATACTTTTTCTATTTTATCTATCTTATCAACCTTTTCAACAATCTTAGATAGTTTTTCTATCTGTGGTTTGGTTATCTTCGGTTTTTCGGTAGGTTGAGATTTTATAACAGGTTTACTAACTTTTGAATCAGCTAAATATATTTGTGATTCTACAAGAGCAGGCAATTCTGGAACAATCTGATCTGTTCCATCGGAAGAAAGAATTCGCAATCGTTGTAAGGCTTGGGAAAAAGAAGGATTCAAAGACAGTGCCTGACCGTAACTTTCTCTTGCTTCTTGCATACGCCCCATAGCCTCATAACAAAGCCCCATATTATATGGAACCCAGCAAGAATCAGGATCTATTCTTTGAGCTTGCTGATAGCAATGCAAGCTATCTCTGAATTGCCCACTTTGTTTATATAATATTCCCAAATTATTGTATGCGTGGAAATTATTAGGGTCTAAACGTAAAAGAGCAAAATAAGTTTCTACGGCTTTAACAAAATCGTTAGCTACAGAATATTCAATAGCGAGTTTTAAATGAGCCTCAGTATCTTTAGGATTGCTGATAATTTTCTGTTGAAGTTGTCTTATAATTTCTTGATTATTTACAGCACAATAATTTGGTTGAGCAAATAAAGCAAAACCAACTGCTGGTAAAATTGTCTTAACCAGCTTTAAAAATTTATCTGTATAAGTATTATCTTGCTTCAACGAGAAACTTAATTGCTGTTTTTTCTTTTCCATCAATATCTATCTTGGCAAAAGCAATCATAGTTGAAAGCTCTATACCTTTTGGTGCAACATAGCCTCTAGTTACTGCTATTGATTTAACAGCTTGATTGACAGCTCCCGCACCAACAGCTAATAGAACCACTTTTTGATCTTGCTCAACAACAGCCGCTATTGCACCAGCCACTGATTTAGGACTGGATGATGAAGCAACTCTGAGTATTTCCATTTATGCCTCTCCTTCTAAAAATCAACAAAGGTATTACCTGTAACTACAGTTAATTAAATTATAATTGCCCAAATAACAAATAGCAAGTTATATATTTATAATTTATTAACATATTATCTAATTAAGTTATTTTACATAAATAAACAAACTCAAACTTTAAAAAATTAAATACAATATGTAAAAATAAAAAAATATAAAAAAAGACTAAAGTCTCAACCATTTTTGGACGAATATAATTATGAAGTTCATGAGAGCTTAACAAAATAAAAAAGTTAAGCGAATATGGATGGACAACCAAACAAATCCCTAACTCCCTTTCAATGTGTCGCTATAAAAACGGCACATTTTTTATTTTAGGTCGGAATAAAGTATTTTATAAAATTGAGACAAAAAAAAGAGGTAAGAGGGAAATAACCACTCTTACTCTCTGATTTTTACACTATTAATTTTAATAATAATTATTCAAAAGAATCGATATAATCGTATATGTCTTTAGATTTGGCTAAATATTTAAGACTCTTTTCTACCTTTGCTCCATTTTCAACAAGGTATTTTACCATATTCAAATCGCCAGACATTACAGAAAAATAAAAAGGAGTATATCCAATACTTGTAGGTTTATTAATAGGCAAACCAATAGAAAGACATTTCTTTGCTAATTTTATATCTCCCTTTTGAGCAGCTATATGCAAAAGATTTTTCCCTTGATATTCTGTTTGCATATCAGCACCATTATTTATAAGGTAATTTCTACACTTTACGCTGTTTTTTTCCGCACTATAAAAGAGTAGACTTTTATTTTCGATTAGCTCTTTATATAAATTAGAATCCTTTGCTAAAAGTTGTTTTAAAACTCTACCATAATCATTATCTATTGCAACTTTTAAAATTGCTTTATTTTCTTCTATATCATCACCTATTTTGTTTAAGAGTTCTTCCTCTGGTAAATCTAACAAATAATCATATTTACCTACTTTTTTATTATTAGCCTTCAGATTCGTAGTATTATTATTTTCATAATCATTAGAGTTTTCATCAATATCTTCATTTTCTTTATCTTTTTTCAAAACAGAATTTGTAAATTTATTTTTTAAATCAACATCAAGGTTCTTTCTGAATTCGTTGTTTTTTATAAGTTTGCTTACTTCTTCAAAATCAACCCTTTCAACAGAACTTGATTCTGATTTATAAGTAGTTTCTGTATCTTCTGTTTCTTCTTCTATATAATCTGAAGAGTTATCTATTATTTCAGTATTTCCAACTTTTATATCTTCACTTATATTATTGCTATCATTGTTTTCTTCTTTATCATTTGATGAATTGTTATTTTTTTTACTTTCATTTTCATTTTGTTTATTCAGAGAATCTTTTTTAGGATACCAATAATCACTAATTGTAGTTACTAAATATTCAGAAAAGTTTTTAGAATTTAATTCACCATTTTTCAGCTTTTCTATAACCCTGTTATCTATGTGCCAGCACCAATAATAAGCAGCATAAATGAAACATATATTTGCTAGAATAAAAAAGACAACAATCAACAAACAGGAACAAGAACAGCAGGAACGGTTACAACCTTTATTGTCATCAGAACTATTATTGCTTTGATACATTTACTTTAAAACTCCCTAATAAATATACAATAAAAATCTTAGTATTATAGTTGGCTTTAAACTCTTAATTCCGCGTTTAATCTATCAACTTGTCTTGTTAATTCTTCATCGCTAGGCTTAAATTTTGGTATATCTAGATAATCAGAGTAAAGTTCAAATCTTTTAATTTGTTCTGCTTCTGTAGTAATTTCTGTTTCAGTTCTAAAATTACTTGCGACAGAACTAGTAGCCATATTAATTATTTTTTGTTCTTCAAGCTTTGATATTAAATTATTTACCTGATCTATACTTTCAAAAAGTTCAGAAGTTTCAGGAAATTGCGATATAATTTCATCTTTAGGAAAAGCACCTGGAGGAAGACGTTGATGCCAAAAATAGCGCATAATAAAAGGCAATTCATAAGGAACAGTATTTAGAGTTCCACTATAAGGTTCTGTTAGTGGACCCATAAGTCCTAATTGCATACCTTCTATAACAAAATTTTTATCATATTTTGATTGAGTTCCTTTACTTACAGCTATATGTTTATCTAAGAATTCATGAGCAAAATCAAACTGTCTTAACCAACAATAACGAAGAATTAGAGCTTTAGCTTCTGCAACTTTCAGATTAAGATGATGGATTTTATCATCATAACTAGTATTAGGATAAGAAGTTATGGCATAAACATTATTACGCCACAACAAAGTGGTTGTTTCTAAAGATACTTTTGAAAATTTCTTTAGCTTAGCAGTTAGAGCCTTTGTTGCCTGAACATAAGAATCGCCCTGTCTAACAATATCTCTTTCGTTTTGTAAATCATCCCAAAGCTTTTCATAATAAGCATACAATAGAGATTGGAGACTTTTCAAAGTATTTTGAAGAACTGTTTCTACTTTTAAATGAACAGAATATGGTGAAGTTCCGCCTTGTCGTTGCAAAAAAGTGACCATAAATTGGTTGTGAGCAGCAATGAATAATGAAATAAAATCATAAGCCAAATACAATAAAGCAACAATGCCAATAGTCATAAACAAAAAATAGAGTTTATTATCTAACAGAGAAGACCAAGAATAAAATAATGCCATTACGAAAGCTATAGCAAGAAATATTCTATGAGTATGACTATCTTGCTTTGAATTTAAATAGGTTCGATAAAGACCAAATAATTGAAAAATTAAAGGGCGTTCACCTGTAATAGTAGAAGCCATTTCGGAAAAACGATCTTCTATAACAGGCGGTTTCTTTTCATAACTTTTTTCTATGTCCGAAAGATTGGCTTCATTAGGGGAGGTTAAGCCACATAATGGGCAAACATGTGCATTAGAAAGAATTGCCGCATGACATCTTCTACAATAAGTATTTAACATCGGTACTGTCATAAAAATATTTATCCCAGCAATTGATTATATTCAAATAGCATTTAACTAAATCTAGTTCCACATACCAGTAATAAAAGACATTAACGCTATCCACGTATAGGTAGAGAAATATATTCCATTTTTATCAGTGCTCTTCTTTAAAGTTTCGATAGCTTCTTCTTTGGTAAGTAACACAAAACCGTCAAAACATTCTGTTCCTTCCGCTCCAGCTTGCGACAATTTTGGCATAGCATCTCTATTTAATACTATTTGAACCATCGCATTGCTTTCGTCTGTCATTCCTGGTGTACTGAAAAGAAGCGGACTGATTATAGTCATTTTATCAGTAAAGGCATTGAATATTAAACCTGTTTCTTCAGCTAATTCCCTTTCAGCAGTAACAATTATAGGATTTCCTTTTTCTATATCTGCCTTATCAATTAATCCAGCAGGAACACTCAATAAAAATTGCCCTGTGGGAAAACGAAATTCTCTAGTTAAGCATAAAAGTGGTTCTTGTCCTTTTATATTAAGAATTACAGCACAGCTAACAGCATCTGGAATCATATTTTTTATTTCTTCTTCAGTTTTTATAGCTGTTAATTCATCAAGTGACCGTCTTGTTGCATCTAAGTAATGCTTGCCTTCATCATACTGTAAATCGTAAACTTTAACATATTTATTTTCAAAAGCCGGTTTGACTTTATCTTTTGTAATTATAGGTCTATTCATATTCTACCCACCAAATCAGTATTAATCTATTATTTTTCTTACAATAATACAAGAAACATAGCCTTCGCTAGTTCCCACTATTATTTCATATTTTCTATCTACTGTCACCCATTTTAGTAAAGAATCCTGGTAAAATTCTTGACCTTTCTCATAAGGAACAGCATCAGCATTTAATAAATTTCTTGCAAAATCATTTGCGGCTTCTAAATCATCGCCAATTCCTATTCCGCAAAAACGTTTATTGTGGTCTGTTCCAGCAGAAATAAATTCTAACGAATAAAAAGACTCTTGATTACCTGATCCTGGAAGAATATATTCAACTTTATAATCATTATATGTCTTCGTTATACTAGCAGGCTTCCCATATTGGTCGCTATTTTCTTCAATATAATTCGGAGTTCCAAGAGTTCCTGCAAGCCATTCGCAATATTCCAAAGAATTGTTTAAAGTCTGTTCAAACGAAGTTCCGTAAACGCCTGGTCTTACGAATTTGCTATAAACCCAGCCAGTAAGTCCACTCTTTGTAACAATTTTAACCCAATTAAACTTAATACCAGTAGTGGCTAATTCCAAAATCATAACTTCGTTTTCAAGGCCTTTGCCTCCAATTTTACCTATAACTTTACCATCTGAAACCGAATCATAAACTTTTACATTTACACTAGTACATTCACCTTTAGTTAGCCAACCTTCAGGAACAGGTCTGTATCCCCAAAAAGATTTCATAGCTACAGAATGTTCATTTACACTATGAACTTCATAAGCAACTTCTGTAACTTCAGCATTTTCTGTATAAAAATAAAACCTTTCATCTGTATCATTATTTACAATATCTTTCAAACTATGCATAAATCGATAACCTTGCCCTGCAGGAGTCCGAACTCCTTCTCCAAAATACTGCAACATATCGCTTTGAGCCATTCCGATTAAATCAATACCTATAACAGATTTTACAAGTTCTTTATTTTTACTTCTAAAAAAAACAAGACTCGGAGCAAATTGGAAAGCACTATCACTGTCGTAATAAGTTCTAATAAAAAACTTATCGTATTCTTCAGAAGGAGATGAAATTAAATTAGCTTTAAACCATTTGATTCCATACATTCTTAAAGTTTTTTCACTAAAATTTCTTAAAATAAAAAATAATTTTATACATTCAGCCTCAGTTCTCGTAGCTACTTCATAATATGGCACTTCATCTATAGTTACTACTATTTTCTCTTGGTCATCAACTACTGCTGAAGTCACAAAGCAGTTTTCTCCTATTTCGACAGCCTCGTCATCATATTGAGAAAAAGCAGCAGTTCCAATTATTAGAAATAACGACAAAAAAATAAATAGTGCTAACTTGTTTCTCATATTTTTCTCCTGTTTTTACATATTATACCACTTATCTTCATTACATCAAAACAAGAATGAAAAAAACCAGGGCGAATGTATTAAATTAAGCTAACATTTCACAAAATGCTTTTGAAGACAATGTTTCACCTGTGAATTTTTCTATGAGTTCATTTTCTTCTATGCAAGTACCATACTTAAAGAGATTATTATTCAGATAATCAGCAGTATTTTTGTTTTCGGTTATATTTCCCAGTTTTTTGTGAAGATGCTTATACATTTGAGCCTTTATAAGTTCTGCTCTAAAATAGTTCTGGTAATAAGCAGGGTGTGAAATGTAATGCGGAATAGTTGCCCATTCGTTGTTTAATTCTTCGTTATTATCAATG
>CAJOQX010000076.1 GCA_905236865.1 Candidatus Rifleibacteriota bacterium | reverse complement strand
ATCCCCCTTTGCGACTCGCTGACCTCCTGTCGCTCGCTTGCATACCGCCATCCTTGGCGGTTATACAAAAGGGGGCGAGGACATTACGCCACACACTGAATTTTTAACAAATTCCTAGTTTTTAGACAGTCTCATTGAGGAGGGGTGGCCTGCCAAAGGCAGGACGGGGTGGTGACCGAATTCGGAGTAGATATAATTTAATGCGTTAACCATCATCACGAGCATATTAATTGCCAAGCTTCGCTTGGCGTAGTTGTTGTAGTTGGTAATTATTGTAGTTATTGTTTAAGCGAAGGCTAGATTGCCAACGCCTTACGGCTCTTTTGGGGATTGAGTTAAAAAAAGGGGATATTTTCTTCTCTATTTATTCTTTGGGCACTACTTCGATTTTAACTCCATCTTTTACATCACTGTATTCATCATCAACAACAATTTCGCCTTCTTTAAGCCCTGAAAAAACTTCAATGTAGTTTCCATCGTCAGAACCTGTCTTTATGTCACGCTTTTCAATCGTTTTTGTTTCAGAATTCCAAACGAAGGTCGAATCATAAGAGGAATCAGCTAAGCAAGAAAATGGAATACAAAGCCCCTCATAAGACTTATCTGTTTTTATAAAAACTTTGTTGTATGTTAAAGGTTCTAGCAGATGTGAGTGATTGTCTACCTCCCAGATTGCTCGGCGTATTTCTGCTGGTTTGTCGATACTAGGTGTTATTTCTATGAGTTTTGCTTTGAAAACCTCAAATCTGCCTTTGTTGCCAGCAGAATATTGAGTATCATAAGCTTTTGGAAAATTATTTTCCATAAATTTCAGATCAACTGACTCGCCTAAAGATAGATACTGAGTGCTTTCTTCTTCAAGTGGCATAGAAAACAGCAGTTTGTCAAAATCACCAATAAGAGCTAGAGGCGTTCCTGGCTGAACATAAGAACCTTCTCTTTGATAAATTAAAAGTACGTTGCCATCTATTGGAGATTTTACATCCTGCTTTTCCTGCTGTAAGGAATAAATCTTTAACTGGGTTTCTGCTTCAATAAGCTCTTCTTTTGCTGCGTTATATTGAGCTTGTGCTTCTTCAAATTTTTCTTTTGAAGTCGCATTCTTAGCCATCAAGCGTTCCTGACGTTGAAAATTATTTGCGGCCTGTGCAACAGAAGCTTTTATTCTTCTGATTTGACTATTTGCTTGCTGAATCTGTAATGGTATCTGTTCGTTTTCAACTCTGAACAGCATATCACCTTTTTTTACAAAGGAATTCTTTTTAACTAATAATTGGGTAATTCTTCCTTCAATAAGGGAAACAGCATCAGTCATGTTTTCACTGTACAAACGAACAGCATCCTGCTCAAATTTTAATTGAAGCTGACGTTTTTTTACTACATAACCAGGAATCTGAAGGCTTCTCTTTTCTAACTGTTTCGAAATATGCTTTTCATCTGTGTAATTAAGGTATGCACCGTAGCCCACCAAAGCTACAGCTAATACCAATATAATAAAAATTGCAATAAAAAACAGTTTTTTCATTTAATAATTCCCTATTTATGCTTATTATTATAACCGTGGTTAGATACTTATTCAATAACTTTGTTCTTATTACTCCATACCCTTTACTCAATATCCTATACCCCATTATTTCCCTATAGCTTTTTCTAAGCTTGCTCTGCCAAGATTATATTCATAAAGAGCTGTATAATAGTTGGTTCCTGCTCGAATAAGTTTTTCCTGAGCATCAGTAAGATTTAATAAAATATCAACACCTTCTTCATAGCGCGCCTGAGCTATAGATAAATTTTCTTTAGCTTTCAGAACTGCTGCTGCTGAAGTTTCTATATTCTTTTCTGCTGTTTTCATCTGAATATAAGCATTTTTAGTCTGTAAAACTATATTTTTATCTACTCCAACAACTTCTGCTTTTGCTCTTTTAACATTTGCCTCAGCAGCTTTAACACTATCTTTAGTAGCGTTATTGTTGAAAATTTTCCAGGTCATCTTTACGCCAACTTCCCAACTCTCGCTTCGATTGAAGTGTGAAGCATTGTTATCAGAAATTGATTTATTTGCTATAGCTGTAACATTGGGTTTCTCTTCGGATTTTAATATTTTTATCTGGGTTTCTGTCTGTTTTACTGCATTATTTGCTATTTTCGAGTCTAATCGATTGGCTTTTGCAAATTCTAAACATTCTTCAAGAGTCATTGGGTAAGGGGAATATTCGAATTTGTCTATTGTTTCAAAGTCTGTATCATCAGGCAAACCAATGAGAGACAAAAGCTGATTTTCAGCAATTTCAAGAGCTCCATTTGCGTCAACAAGCTCTTGTTCATAGTTTGCCAGTTCTATCTGTATATGAAGCAAATCTGATTTTACCAAAGAACCTTCTTCGTATTGGGTTTGAATTACCAAAAGTTGCTCAGATGACATTCTTACACCGCTTTCAGCTATAGTAACCAGATTCTTTTTCTGCAAAACATTATAATATGCTTCTTTAACAGCAAAACGAATCTCTTGCTCTTTATTTTTCAGGGAAATATCTGCTGAATCTAATTTCAAACGATACAGATTTATATTCTCTTCAATCCTTCTGCCTGTTGATATAGGAAGCTGCATTGATAGAGTATTCTCGAAATTAGTATTATTTATGTCACTATTTATTCGATAAAGATTAGTCTGCCAAGTTACACTAACATCTTTGGCTTTTCTGGCAAAAGAAAGCTGCCATTTGGCTGACTCTTTATTCTGCTTGAACATTTCAATGTTTTCATTATTCTCTAATGCTCTCTGTATACTGTCTTTTAATGACAACTGCAAAGGAGTCTGAGCATATACTGAAATACCTAATTCAATAAAGAATAGTATAAATAAACTGTTTTTTCTGCACCAATTCATAATTAACCTAATATTTTGTATCTCTCTAAATAATACATTAATAAGGCAAAATATAAATAATAAGTACTAACTACAACAAAAACCAACTACAATAACAACTTTTCTTCAATCTTGTATCTCAATTTTTGGTCTTTTATCTTATAATCTTATTCCTGTTTGCTCAAAAATTTGTTCTTTTGTAAAACCTTTTTTTAGAAGAAATTGGGCAAGTTGATGCAATTTGGTGTCTTTTTCTATAATAACATTATTTTTTTCTTGAAGCTGGCTGTCTTTTTCTTGAAGTTTGTTCCTTTCTTCTTGTAGCTGGTAATCCTTTTCTTGGAGTTCTTTGGAATGTTTGTCTTCAAGTTGTTTTATTTTAGCTTCCTGTTTCCTGCGTTCTTTACGAATTGCAGTTTGGAGTTGGTCAAGGGCAATACGTCTGTTGTCTATGTATCTGTCGTAAATCTGACGTTCAACTTTAGACATTTTCATTTTATCAAGAACTCTGCCTGCTTTCTTTATGCCCTTAGCTTTGAAATCTGATTTAATCGCAGAATTTTTGAAAAGATATATCCATTCATCTAAAGTGCTTTTT
>CAJOQX010000075.1 GCA_905236865.1 Candidatus Rifleibacteriota bacterium | reverse complement strand
GCAAGTTAACCGTCATTGCGAGCCGAAGGCGTGGCAATCCAGGATATACTTTGAGGGAACGAGCCTTGTGCGGAGAATAGAGGTCTCACGTCTACTTTCCGCTCACTCATCACATACCACAAACCACTCACCACGCCAAGCTTTGCTTGGCTATCCGCTCTGTGTAGGCAATTAGCACAATCTGATTTGGACTTAAAAATTAGTTTTAGCACAGCCTTTTGCAAAAACAGTTTTGACACAGACTTATGCAGAAGCACTAACTAAACAATCCCCTCATCTCTTTCTCTCTCATCTCTCATCTCTCATCTCTTCTAAACATAGCGGTTAGCTTAATCTAAAATATTGACTAAATAAAATATATTGAGTATTATAAAATTTACAAGGTCAGAGTCTGGTGACAGGCTTGACATGGCTTTAAGCCAAATTTAATTAACGGTGAATTTGTTTGTTAAAATTTACAAATACAATGGATATTGTTTTCTAACCTTGGAGGTTTGAGAATAATGCCCGAACCTCCTTAATTATTTTTATAGTCGATAAACTTAGGAGGATAAAATGAAAAAAGACTATATTATTCGTCAAGAAACAATATCTGACTACTTTGAAGTAGAAAAACTGACTAGAGAAGCCTTTTGGAATGTCTACCGTCCAGGCTGTTTTGAGCACTTCGTTTTACATAGATACAGAAAACTTCCTGATTTCATTCCAGAATTAAGTCTCTGTCTTGTTAAAGATGACCAGATTATAGGACACGTTATGTATGCTCATTCCCATATTGATGCTGATGACGGTCGTGTAATTCCAATAATGACTTTCGGTCCTATTAGCATTGCTCCTGAATACAAACGCAAAGGCTATGGAACAATTCTTTTAAGATATTCTATAGAAAAGGCTAAAGAGCTTGGTTGCAAAGCTTTGGCAATTTGTGGCAATATCAACTTTTACGGTAAATCTGGTTTTGAGGTAGCAAGCAAAAAAGGCATTCATTACTATGCAGAGCCAAGAGAAGCCGAAGTGCCTTATTTTCTTATAAAAGAATTAGAAGAAGGCTTTTTAGACGGAATTACGGGAACTTACAAAGACCCAAATGGCTATGACTGCGAAGGGGTAGACATTGATTTATTTGATTCAAGATTTCCACCCAAGAAAAAAGAAAAACTTCCTGGTCAGCTATGGTAAGTAGTTTGTAAAAGACTAAAAAACTCCACAAATGTTTAAAAAACGCCTGATTTTATCAGGCGTTTTTTCACAAAATATACCTAAACAATAACCACAACAACTACCAACTACAATGTAAACCTATTTTCCCTATTTTACAGAACTGCAATTTACTGGAAATGTAAAATAGGAGTTTAATAAGAATGCAAGAACATTGTTTTGTACATTGAATTCTTAATATATTATTAGCTTTCTAAAATAGAATTAACCAATATTTCAGTAAAACAATAATTATCTAGAGGTAATTTGCATTTTTTGCTAGAGTTTTAATTAAATTGGAATTTCTAGTAGCATTTATGTATTTGTCTTCTGCTTTTAAAATTTAAATAGTTAATTGAAACTAAAAATAATTACTTTCTTCTTCTTAATCTGTGATATAATCTGTAACAATAAGGAGGGGAATATAATGGCAAATTCAAATATTTTTAAAAGAATAACAGTTATATCGCTTTTATTCTTAACTTTTTTTACTTCAATAGCATATTCAGCTAAAATATCAAAAAAAGCAGAAGAAAAGAAAGAAAATTTAAAATCTATTGTTTGTATTTTCCCCACTGAAACCCAAAAATTAAATCAATCTACAGAAAATAAAGTCATGACAGGCGTTTTTAAGGAAGAAATATTTGAAAGAAAATCGGAAAGTAAAGTAAAAGATAATAAAATAGAAAGTGGAAAGGAAAAAGAACAAAAAATAGAAGTTCTACCTATAAAAAAAATAAATGATGAAACTATAGCCTGGATTAATCTTTTAAGTAGTTATTATCATGATCCTTATAATAACTGTCAAAACATTGAAGACAGAGTGATGATAGATAATAAAGAGGATATAGTTGGATTAGAACCCTGTCCAGATTGTTTTAAAAAAAGAAAAATCATACCAAAATTTATTCAAAAAGAGTTTGAAGATTCTGAAATTGCTGATTCTAACCATTTGATGATTAATTCTGAATTCATAAAATGGATTAGTGAAAGACTTCCTATAAAAGAAATGAACTTTATAAGTGGCACTATGGTTATGGTTTATCCTAATTTAGAAATGACAAATAAAGGGCTTTACCAGCTTGCTTTAAAAATCCAAGATGCTTATTTGCAAAAAACTTGGCGTGTGATTGAAGTTCAAGTCAAATTGAATCCAACAAGCAATAAATATGTTAGTTCTTTTTCGGATAGTGAAAAACCTATTGAAACTGAAATTACAGATAATAAACAGATTGAAAATAATTCCATTTTTATATTAGATAATCAAAAATCAGAAAAAACAACAATTGTTAATAACGAATAATAGGGTTCATATTAATGTCTGGGTTATTTGATTTTCAAGACGAAAGAATCAGTAGCGGTAACGCTTCTACAGCTGTTTATCAGCCATTAGCAGATAGAGTTCGCCCAAAAGCGTTAGAAGATGTTCTAGGGCAAGATGATGTTTTGGGAAATGGAAAACCTTTAAGAATGTTGATGGAAGCTGGTTTAAGTGGCTCGATTATTCTTTGGGGACCGCCAGGCTGTGGAAAAACAACATTAGCAAGGGTTCTAGCTAGTTTATCAGATTCTGAATTTATTCAACTTTCAGCTGTAACATCTGGTGTGAAAGAAATGAAGGCAGCATTTGAACAAGCATCTTATACTAGAAAGGCTTTTGGACGTAAAACTATTCTTTTTATTGACGAAATACATCGTTTTAATAAAGCTCAACAAGATGCTTTATTGCCTCATATTGAGTCTGGTTTGGTTATTTTTATAGGAGCTACAACCGAAAACCCTAGTTTTGAAGTTAATTCAGCGTTGCTTTCCAGATGTCAAGTTCTAGTATTGAAGTCTATACCAGAAGATGCTTTGATTGCTATATTAGCTAGAGCTATAGATCAAGATGAAAAATTAAATAGATTTCCTAAAATTTCAATTTCAAAAGAAAGTATTCAAAGAATAGCTATGATGGCGGCTGGAGATGCTAGAATTGCATTAAATGTTTTAGAAACCTGTTGTGAGGTTGCTAGACAAAAGAATCACGAAGAACCAGTGGTTACACCAGAAATAGTAGCAGAAACGTTTCAAAGCAAGTTGTTGCGTTATGACAAGGGAGGCGAAGAACATTATAATTTAATATCTGCTTTACATAAGTCTTTAAGAGGTTCTGATCCTGATGCAGCTTTATATTGGGCTTATCGTATGATTGAAGGTGGGGAAAATTGTCGCTATCTTTTTAGACGTTTGATAAGATTTGCTGCTGAAGATGTCGGAATGGCCGACCCTTTTGCTATGACTTTAGCAATGTCTTGTGCACAAGCTTTTGAATATGTCGGTCCTCCAGAAGCTCACCTTTTTGTTGCTCAACTTGTCGTTTATCTTGCAACAGCTCCGAAAAGCAATGCTTTATATAAAGCAGAAAGTGCCGTTAAACATTATATAAAAGAAGTTGGAGAGCCTGGAGTTCCTATTTATCTTCGCAATGCTCCAACAAAACTTATGAAAGACCTTGGTTATGCAAAAGAATACCGTTATCCTCATAATTTCAAAGGTGCTTTTCTGCCTGATGAAAACTATTTCCCTATTGGTTGTGAACCAGTAAGTTTTTATAATCCTACTGCTTATGGTAAAGAAAAACTTACCAAAGAGCGCTTAGAAAAACTTTGGCCAAATAGGTATAAGAAGAAGCAATAAGAATATAGCCACGTTTCATGATGAGTGGAATTGCCAAGCAAAGCTTGGCGTGGTAAGCGATAGACAAAAAATCTGAAAGTTTTCTAGAAAAAGCCAGAGAGGATAAATGATAAAAAGAGTTTTATATAGATGTTGGCAATTTTATAAAGCAGTTTTTCCTGATTTTAATTATAAGCGATGGGAAAAAGTATTGGAAGGTGCTGATAAAAGATTGATTCCATTGCTTAATTCTTTAGGGAAAGCCGAAAAATCTCATACTTTACGAGTTATAGACTTAATTAATAATGATGATTCCTTAAATTCTGTTTTAAAAAAAGAATTATCAGATTTCGCTTTGATTCATGATATTGGAAAAGCGATAACTAAACCAAGTTTGTTTTTTAAAGTTGCAAAAGTTATATTGAAGCTTTCTAGCGATTCGCATTGCATTGCAGGTTGTAGAGCAGTTTGGCGTTTAACTCACAATAAGGAACTTGCTTTGAAAATTTTGAAACATCATATAAAACCAAATCCAAACTCATTTTTAGATATTTTTCAGAGATATGATGACAGAGCTTAATTGAAAGTTGTGCGATGTGTTAGGTAATGAGAGCCTAACAGCTCTCGTGATAGATTGGTAGTAAAAGGACTGAAAGTTTTCTTATAAAGAGGAAAGTAAGATAGCTAAAAAGAAAAAAGGTTATAAGTTTCACATGAAACTTATAACCTTCATTTTCTCTTTAATTTTACTTTTTGTTCAATCCGCCGTTACGACCATATTTGGCATGTGCGTTGGTAAATTCGTCAGAAGCCATAGCTCCAGTTATAGATATTTCACCAGCTAGAACAGTAGCAGCAAGAATTTCTGCAAGTTTCTTAGCTTTACCTGGACCAGCACACTGCATAATTTCTAGACATTTCTTTTGTGTAGGTAATCTAGTGCCACCACCAACAGTACCTACCATTATATCAGGCAGAGTTACGCTGACTTGTAAAGCTCCATCTATTAGCTTCATATAAGTTACTCCACAGGCAGATTCTGCAACACAAGCTGGATCTTGACCTGCTGCAATATATATAGCAGCAAGCATATTTGCATAATGAGCCTGAACACCATAAGAATGGGCTTGTAACGAAGTTATCATAGTTAATTCGCCAAGTCTTATGATTCTTTCTGGAGTAGTATGTAAGAACTGTTTAACTATATCAGCTGGAATTCTTACTACAGCAACGACTTTCTTTCCACGATTTCTTGTGAAGTTTACAGCATTAACTTTTTTATCCCCAGAAAGGTTGGATTCTAAGAACCAATCATAAATAGAACCATTGTAGGTATTAAGTATATATTCTATTGCGGCTCTTGTAGCTATTGTTGTCATATTCTGACCAGATGCATCCCCTGTAGAATAAACCAACCTTAAAACTAATTGAGTTCCTATAGTATATTGTTCAATGGTTAATAGTTTCCCAAATTTTGTTGTTGCATCGGCTGCCTTTTTGATTCCAGCAAAATTATTGTTAATCCATTCGGAGAATTTTTCTAAGTCTGAAAGTGTAGCAAATTCAAATACTGGAGTTCTAATTAAACTGTCTTCAAGAATTCTGACTTCAGCACCGCCAGACATGGTTATAATCTGACAACCACGAGCGACAGAAGAAACTAAGGCACCTTCAGTAGTGGCTAACGGAACATAGAAATCTCCATTAGCTTCTTGACCTTTTATTTTTAATGGTCCGCAAATGCCTATAGGCAAAGTTACAAAACCTGCAAAGCCTTCTATATTACCGCAATAAGCTTCAGGATCATCTGGTTTTGGTAATGCGAAATTCTGATTTCCAGTATAGTTTCTTATAAATTCTTGTCTTGCTTCGATGGCTTCAAGAGAATAATCCAACAAAGGAGGCATATCTTCAGTAGTAGCTGTTTCAGAACGGCTTACTTCAGACATTTTTGTGGTATCAACCTTAGTAGCTAAGAATGAGAACAAATCATCGAAAGTTTCTACGGAACTACCTATTAATTCTTTGAAAGAAATACCAAAACGTTTTTCAAGTTTTAACAATAAAGCTATAATTCCAAGTGAATCAAGTTGTATATAAGAGTCTAGTCTTGTAGTTAGCTTGATTTTATGATAATCAGCTTTTAAGAAATTGGCTATTTCTTCTCTGAAAGCTTCAAAAAGTTGTTCGTTTCTTGGAGCCGAGCTAATTTCTTCTTGTTTCGGTCCTGTTTCTGCAGGTTTATGGTCTTTTCCGCTTAGAGCTTCAGCTAATTCAAAGCGTTTAACTTTAGCACTTGCTGATCGTGGAAGTGGTGAACCAAGCATAAATATTTTTCTGATTTTTTCAGGTTCTGGCCAATCTTGGGTTTTTGCTCTCAAATCTGCTTCAACAAATTTTAGAACGTCTTCAGAGGCTTTGCCTTCAAATATGCCTTTACGAGGAACAAAAGCAAAAGCAGGAACTTCTAAGCCGTCAATCATTATACCGAAAATAGAGTATTCTTCAGCATATTTAAGAATCCCTAGTCTAACTTCAAGTTCATCAGGATAAACATTAACACCACTGCCAGAAATTATTACTTCTTTTGCTCTACCACGAATATAGATGTTTCCGTTTTCATCAAAAGAAGCTAAATCACCTGTTTTGAAATACCCATCTTCAAACAAAGTCTGGTCTAATTCTGGTTGATTATAAATTCCTGATAACAAAGTTGGTGAAGAAACCAAGAGTTCGCCAACACCGTCAACAGGATTACCAAGTTTAACTTTAACTACATCTAGTGGTTTACCTATTGATTCAGGTGGACAGTCCCCACCATTAAAAATGATACCAGCGGCTGTTTCAGTCATGCCAAAACCTTGCGAAATCTTAACTCCCTTACTGGCTAAGAATATAATAGTTTTCGGATTTGGAGCAGCACCACCAACTATTAATTCTACAGGAGGCAGTTTGAAATCTGGATTTTGCATGAATGCCAAAGCTAATAAATCACAAAGTCTTGGAACAGCAAGCAAATATCTTGATTGATATTTCATAATCAAGCCAAACATTTCTGCTGGATTCAAAGTGTTACATATAATGATTGTTGCATGCCAGTATAAAGCTGCTATTCCAGAGTCTACTAGAGCAAAAACATGACTATAAGGCAAAATGGTTACAATTTTATCTTTTGCTTTGCAATGTACTAAATCTTTTGCTATTCTAGCAGATTCAATAAATGCTCTGTGGCTCAACATAATACCTTTGGGTCTACCAGTAGTACCTGAAGTATACATTAATGCTGCTATATCATGAGTTTTTACTTCTCTATCGGCTGGATTATGAGTTGAGTTGTTACCTTTTATAAGTATTTCAAATTCATCTTCAAAAATGAATTTAGCTTTATACTCTTCAGGAATATATTGATTGAATCTTTGCGAATATTTTCGCATTATTATGATTACAGCAGGCTTGCTGTCTTCTAGAACAGATTGAAATCTGTCGATAGCTGTATTTCCATCAAGAGGAACTGCGATTTTTCCAGAGCCAGCAATACCTATAAAAATAGGCATCCAATATAGATGGTTTTCTGTAACCATCATGACTCTTTCGCCTCTGTTTATTCCAACTTTATTGAGTAAATCAGATATTTCTTGGGATTTTTCTTCAAATTCTTGATAAGTTAATTTTGTTACCTTACCTGACTGTTCAAATATGATAGCGTCAATATCAGAAATTTCACTGACATTCTGGATTTTAAGAGTATCTCCAAACATGGGGAAATAATGCACTCCTATTAATTAACAAATTTTAAAATAGAATTATATCAAATTTTTAATCTTTTTGCTGAAATTTTTTGTTTAAATTTGAAATTTTATTTTTTT
>CAJOQX010000074.1 GCA_905236865.1 Candidatus Rifleibacteriota bacterium | reverse complement strand
CAAAAGGATTATCCATTTGATAAGTAACTTTATCAAATGTAACAGAGTATTCATTCATAGCTTGCAATAAAGAGCTTTGTGTCTTTGGCGAAGCACGATTTAGTTCGTCTGCAAGAATTATATTTGAAAAAATCGGTCCTTTTTCAAAATTAAAAACTTCACTCTGTCGCTTATAGATTTTTGTGCCGATAATATCAAAGGGAAGCAAATCAGAAGTAAATTGTATTCTGCTAAATGTTCCACCAATAGCAGTAGCTAATGCGGAAGCTAATGTAGTTTTGCCAACACCTGGCATATCTTCTAAGAGAATATGACCTCGTGCTAACAAACAGATCAGAGTCTTTTCTATCTGGTTTTCTTTGCCTATAATAATAGACTTCAATTCTGATAATAAATTGTTAAATGCTTCATAAGTTTTTAATATTTTATTGTCCATAATATGTCAAAAATATGTAACTTTGTTAATTAAATTTATGATGTAATGTACACCATAAAACATTTTATAAAAAATTTCAAGGAGGGTTTATGGTTCAAAAAAAGAAAGTTAATGATGATGTAAAATCCTTCAAGCCAAGCAGTGCCTGGGATAGTATAACAGCTAAAGAGCAAAAAATTCTAGAAAAAAGATGTACAGATTATCTAAATTTTATTGCAGAGTGTAAAACTGAACGAGCAACAGTAGAATATGTAAAAACAAAGGCAGAAAAAGCAGGATTCAAAATGTTGCCAGATTTAGGAAAAGGGAAAAAACTAAAACCTGGCACAAAAGTTATGTTTATCAACAATAATAGAGCTATTTGTTTAGGTATTATTGGGAAAAAACCTGCAAATGAAGGCATTAGATTAGTTGCCGCCCATCTCGATGTTCCAAAAGTAGATATTAAGACTATGCCTTTATATGAAAAAGACAACTTAGCTCTGTTTAAAACTCATTATTATGGTGGAATAAAAAAATTTCAATGGGTAACAATTCCACTATCTTTACATATATTTGCTATAGATAAATCTGGTAAAACCCATAGCTTTGTCATAGGTGAAAAAGAAGGAGATCCTGTTTTCACAATTTCTGATATAGCTATTCATCTTGCTCAGAAAATTCAAATGAAAAGACTAACTAACGAAGCTGTTACAGGTGAAGAATTGAACATTGTTGTAGGTTCTAAACCTGATCCCAAAACAGAAACTAATCAGCAAAACCGTGTAAAAAATATGGTTTTACGTGAATTAGAAAAACAGTTTGGACTTACAGAAAAAGATTTAGCTTGGGCCGAAATGCATGCTGTTCCTGCAATGAAACCTGCCGAAGTCGGTTTTGACAGAGGGCTTATAGGAGCTTATGGACACGATGACCGTTCCTGTGTTCATGCTGCTTTTGCAGCAATTTCAGAAATAGATATTCCTGAACATACCGCTGCTATTTTATTGCTTGATAAAGAAGAAGTTGGTTCGGCAGGTCCTAACGGTGCTCAATCAGGACTTGTTGTCGATTTGATAGCTATGCTTACTGAAGCAACATCAGGTGAAAATTCTCTTGCAGCAGTAAGAAATGCAACAAGAAACACTTTGGTTTTCTCGGCAGATACAAGTGCTTCTATTGATCCTAACTATGAAGCAGCTTACGACCCACTAAACTCTGGCTATCTCGGTAAAGGTGTATGGATAAGCAAATTTAGTGGCAAAGGCGGAAAATCAGGTAGCCTTGAAGTCGATATAGAATTTCTTGCCAAAATCAGAAAAATGTTAGAAGAAGAAAAAATACCTTATCAATTTGGTGAAATGGGCAAGGTAGATGAAGGCGGTGGAGGAACTGTAGCTCGTCTGATAGCAAACAATAACATTCAAGTTGTTGATATGGCTATTCCAACTATGAGTTTACATTCTCCTTTTGAATTGATTTCAAAAGCCGATTACCATTACAGCGTAAGTGCATATAAGGCATTCATGAGTAAGATGTAATAAAAAGAGATGAGAGATGAGAGATAAGAGATGAGAGATTTTCTTCTCCCCTCTCCCCTCTCCCATGGATATACAAAGTTTTGAAAAACTAATTAAATCAAAAAATCTAACTAAGCCAGTTTCTATTTTTAGCGGACCAGAAGATTTTTTAAAGCAAAAAACTTTTAATTTAATTGCAAAATCCTTTATTCCCGAAGAAGAACAAAGTGATAATATAAAAAAAGTGGTCTGTAATGGGAAAGAACTTCCAGAATTAGTTAATTTAATATACAGTTTTTCTTTTAATCCCAGTCCAAGACTTTTCTATATTCAAGATTTAGATGAAGTCACTGTTAAACAGAGGAAAGAATTTCTTGAAAAACTCAAAAATGGTGGCGTTCCTTTTTCAACAATACTTGTTTTTACAGTAAAAGATAATAAAGTTGCTACAGAAATATCCAATTCATTTAAGCAACAATCTGAAAAAATTGATTTTTGGGCACCTTTCGCCAATAAGCTTAACGACTGGATAAGAAAAGAAACTGCTGAACTAGGTTCAGAAATAGCTTTCGATGCGGCTGACCAGCTCATTGAACTTGCAGGGTCTGACTTGGCTTTGTTACATCAAGAGTTATCAAAACTTGCATTAGCAAAGCCTGGCAGTAAAATAACTCTAGATGATGTAAACAAAAGCGTTTCTTATGTTAAGCAAGATACTGCCTTTGACTTTTTGGACGCATTTGGAAAAAGACAAACTTCAAAAGCTTTAAGAATATTAGAAGTATTAAATAACAGAGGCGAAGCCGTTCAGAAAATATGGTTTATGCTTATTAAACAAATCAGAGAATACCGCATATTCCATGCTCTATGCAAAGATAGACCAGATGTCTTTAATCCAATATTAGAACAGCTAAGAAAATATAAATTATATGCTGAAAAATCAGATTTCAAATCTAATCAAGAAAAAAAGAATATTCTTTCCGAAATACAGAATATTGCAGAAGAAATCCCTGAACCTTTGGCAAACCTAGCTAATTTAAAATATCAAAATAAAATTAAATCTTTATATATGGCTTTAAATTTTTCATTATTGGAACTAACTTCATTCTGGCCGAAGATGATAGAATTGGATTCTAAACTAAAATCTGGAACTCCAGAGCCCCTTGCTTCAATTCAAACTTTTGTTGCAGATATACTTCTTGCAAGATAATAATCTTATATCTTATCCCATTCTTTTTATTTGCCGAATAATTAAATAAATATCGTTTTATTTAATAAAGAAGGAAGCTAAAAATGGCTGAAAAAGAAATAGTTCAAGCTCTGACAGAAGCAAGAAACCCTCGAACTTTATATATAGATAGAATTAGCACAAGAGATGCAGTAAAGAGTTTTATTAAAGAAGACAAGTCTATTTATTCAGCTATTGAAGCTTGTCAAGAAAGTATCGCAAAAGCTATAGACTTAACCTTTTCTGCGTTCACAAAAGGTGGCCGTCTTATTTACATAGGAGCTGGCACTTCTGGAAGACTTGGTGTATTAGACGCTTCCGAATGTCCTCCAACTTTTGGGGTTTCACCAAATATGGTTGTTGGTCTGATAGCTGGTGGAGACAAAGCTTTAAGAGAAGCTGTAGAAGGTGCAGAAGACAACAAAAAGAATGGAGAAAAAGATTTAATAAAAATAAATTTTAGCAATAATGATATTCTTGTTGGAATAACCGCTTCTGGAACTACCCCCTATGTGGTTGGAGCATTACAATATGCAAAAAGTATTGGAGCCAATACTGTTCTACTTTGTTGCAATCCTTATGGAGAACTATTTGACGCTGATGTTCTTATAAATGTTGCTGTCGGACCAGAAGTGATTGCAGGTTCAACAAGGTTAAAAAGTGGTACAGCCTGTAAAATGGTTCTTAATATGATTTCTTCTATAAGCATGATAAGAATGGGCAAAGTGTATGAGAATCTGATGGTTGATGTTCAAGCTACAAATAGCAAATTACGTAAAAGAGCTTTAAAAATAGTAATGGAAGCTGGGAGAGTTCCAAATTATGAAGCAGAAGCTAAACTATTCGACTCTGATGGAGATTTGAAATTAGCAATTATTATGGCTAGACTTGATGTAGATGTAGAAAAAGCTAGAAATATTCTAGCAAATGCAAATGGTTATCTCTTTAAAGCTTTAGGAGAAACAGGATATATATAGAAGAGATGAGAGAGGAGAAAATTAAGAATTAAGAATTGAAAATTGAAAATTGAAAATTGAGAATTGAGAGATGAGAATTGAGAGATGAGAATTAAAAACTGGATTGCCACGCAGTCTATTGACTGCTCGCAATGACGGTAATTATAAGGTAAGAATTGAAAATTGAGAATTGAGAATTAATTGTTGATTGTTACAAAAAGGAGGCAAACATGAAACCAAAATTTTATTATACTGCCTCTATTATATTACTTTCTTTAGGGCTTATTCTAACTTGCGGTCCATTAATCTTTATGCTTATAACAGCTTTTACTTCGCAAGAAGCCTTATCTTCAACCCCACCACGTTACAACGACTTCTCCTTAGAAAATTTTAAACTTTTGCTTAATGCAGGTCATATTTTGCGTTGGTCTCTTAATTCCTTTGTTGTAGCAGCTTCTATAACCATAGCTCAAACATTATTTAATTCATTAGCAGCATTTGGATTTTCTGTTGGTAAATTTAAAGGGAAAGAAGCTTTATTTATGTTACTTTTAGCAGCAATGATGGTTCCAGGACAAATAGTCATGCTTCCTCTCTTTCTATTTATGGCTAAATACGGATTACTAGACAGCCTTTGGTCAGTTATTCTTCCATCAATGGCCGCCCCATTCGGAATATTTATGGTAAGACAATATATGGATTCTATACCTGTTCAACTCTGCGATGCAGCTAGAATAGATGGAGCAAGCGAATACCAGCTTTATTCTAAAATTTATTTTCCATTATCAAAACCAATTTTAGCAACTTCAGCAATTTTCATCTTTATCACAGAGTGGAACGCATTTTTATGGCCTTTAGTGACTCTTAATTCTGAAAAATATTACACATTATCTGTGGGACTTTCAACTCTTCAAGATCAACAAGCGATGGATTATGGTCTTTTAATGGCTGGTGCAACCATATCTGCCATTCCAATGGTAATAATATTCTTATTTTTTTCAAAATATATGCTAGAAGGTATGAGAAAAGGTGCTATTCAATGAAAATAACTTACATTAGTATCGATTGGGGCGGAACTCATTTAAAAGGGGCAATAATAAAAGAGAACATAATAAAAAAAGAATTCAATCTACCTGCTGGAAATTTAAAAATAATTTCCGATGAAGAGCTTTTAAATATTTGTAAACAAATAATAGACTTAATCAAAAATTATAATGAATCTAATATTATTATGTTAATTGGTGCTGCTGGAGTTAGTAATGATATTACATCAAATCGTTTGATTAAAATCATTAATTCTCTAACCAACTCCTTTGAAAAAATAATAGTTTATCCTGATTATTTATGCAACCATGTAGCTTTATTAAATGGAAACGATGGAATTATATCTATAAATGGAACAGGTTCAATTCTTTTTGGGGTTAATGAAGCAAAAATGATTCGACAAGGTGGTTGGGGCTATGTTTTTGACGAAACTCCATCTGGTGGGTATTTTGGGAAAAAGTATCTTGAAGCTGTTTTAATTGGCTTAGATGGCGACTATAAATATAGCTATTACGTTAATGATTTTAAATTAAATAATGGTTTTGTAAATAGGGAAGAAATTTTAAATCAAGTTTACTTTGCTTCTTCTATTCAGCAATATTTAGGTAATTATGCCATAAATTTCATAAACGCCTACAATAAAAAAGATAATTATGCTATAAAAACTATAAATGACTCAGTTGAATTATTAAGTAAATCTATATTAGATTTAACTATTAAACTGAATTTATCTAACCCTAAATTTTGCGGTTCTGGTGGTTTATGGGATAATTGGATAGATTTTAAACCATTGGTTGATAATTCATGCAAAAATCGTGGAATAAAACTCGATTGGCAAGAAAAAACTAATCCTTTAACATTAGGACCTTTTTTGTGCTATAAATATCAGCATTGCTTTATACAGCAAATAAATACTTAACAAATGGAATGATTATTTATGACAGCATTTTTTACTTCATTATCTATTATTGAATATATATTCCTTTTTTGTGGTGCTATAGGTTCTTTATTTTTTGTCTTAAGAACTATAGCTTTATTGCTAGGAATAGCTGGCAGTAGCAATGTTGATGCTATAGAAGGAAATTCCATAGAATCAGCGAATTCACTTTTGCAAGATTTAGATGGAAATGGTGTTCCTGATGTTTTGGAAACAGGGGGAGTAGATAGTGTAGAAATATCCTCTCCACATGATTTGATTCAAGATATTAACGGCAATAGAATACCAGATATTATTGAATCGAACGAAGTTCATTTAAAACTTGGGAAAAAATTTATCGAATTTTCTGTACAAAATACCTGTGCCTTTCTTATGATGTTTGGTTTTGTAGGTTTAACAATGACCAAATACAGCGGTTTAAACCCATTTTCAGCAATAATAGGTGGATTTGTAGCAGGAACTTTTTCTGCCTGGCTCTTTACAAAAGTTATGCAAGCCCTAATGAAATTAGACTGTAGTGGAAATAAGATTATTTCTTCTGCTATAGGTAAAAAAGGAAAAGTTTATTTAGATATTCCAGCTAATGGAGTTGGAAAAATAGAAGTAGAAGTTTCTGAAAGACTAGATATTAAAGAAGCTGTTTCTTTAGATAATAAAGCAATCCCTTTTGGAAGAGAGGTTATGGTTGTAGATATAAAAGAAGGAAATATTTTAGTAGTTAAGGAAACGAATCAAGACCAATTTTTGTAATAATATTATAAAAAAGCTAAAAATTGTTGAAAATTTTTTTATCAAGTACTATACTTCAAGCAGTTATTTTTAAGCATGGAGTCATAATGGCTATTAATTTGGATATGCTTTCAGATATTGCCTGTATTCAATGTGGCGGTGATGTTGAATATATCCAAGAATTAGACTGTCTAAGATGTAAAACCTGCAAAAAAGAATATGTTATAAACAACGGTATTCCTATGATGGGTGGAATTGATGACAGAGTTGATGCCCCCGAAGCTTATAAATAAATTTACTTCTAGCTTTGTTGTTTCCAATAAAAGCTTTGAAACAAAGGAAATCTTATGAAAGAATACACTCCAATAGCTGATTTTAAAAATCACGTTGGCGAAGAAGTAACAATAGCTGGCTGGTGTTACAATAAACGTAGTTCCAAAAAGCTTTACTTCATTATTGTCAGAGATGGTAGTGCTATGTGTCAGTGCGTAGCTTTCTTACCAAATCTTTCTGAAGAAATCGCTAAAATATGTGAAGAAATCAATCAGGAAACCTCTGTAATCGTTACTGGTAAAGTAAAGAAAGATGACCGACAAATTGGTGGTTACGAACTTGAACTTAGCAACATTAAGATAGTTTCTCAAAGTTACGATTACCCAATAAGCCCAAAAGAACATGGCGTAGCTTTCCTAATGGAAAATCGTCATCTTTGGTTGCGTTCAAAAAGACAACACGCAATTCTTAGAATCCGCCATCACATTACAATGGCTATTCGTAATTTCTTTAATGAACGTGGCTTTATAAACGTTGATGCTCCAATTTTTACTCCAAATGCTGCTGAAGGAACAACAAACCTTTTTGAAACCCAGTATTTCGACCAAAAAGCTTACCTTTCTCAGAGCGGTCAGCTCTATATGGAAGCAGCTGCAATGTCTTTCGGTAAAGTTTACTGTTTTGGACCAACTTTCAGAGCAGAAAAGAGCAAAACTCGCCGTCATTTAACTGAATTTTGGATGGTTGAACCAGAAGTTGCTTATATGGAACTT
>CAJOQX010000073.1 GCA_905236865.1 Candidatus Rifleibacteriota bacterium | reverse complement strand
CTTTCGTAAAGGGGGATTAAGGGGGATTTTAAAATAATTAGGCAAAACTAATTTTAAAGTAAAAAGCTAGTTTTTAGACAGCCTCTGTAGGGAGGAGGGAGGAGAGAGGAGAGAGGAGAGTTGAGAGTTGAGAGTTGAGAGAAGAGAGTATCTAAAAAACTTGCATTGTAAGGCAAAATAAATTAAAATTAACAGTGTATTTGAAAAAAAGAGATAAGAAGGTATTGGTGGTTTTGAGAGCCTACGGCTCTTGTGGTAAGTGGTAGGTGATAAGTAGTTAGTGAATTGCCACGTTGCAACGGTTCTTTCAGAACCTCGCAATGTCGGTTATACAAAAAAACTAACAATTCCCCCCTCATCTCTCATCTCTAAAGACATAATTAGCTTACAAAATTATAATTTAAGTAGAAAAAACAATTCTATACAATCTTACAATAAATAATAAAAGGGAGTTATTTATGAAACGAAAAGCTGTAGGTTTCATTTTTGCTTTGCTTATGTTGGCAGTCTTCCTATACGGCTGCGGCGGTGGAGGTTCTAGTAATAATCCTACTTCACCAGTTGTTACAAGCAACGCTAAGGTTAGCGGTGTCGTTGTAGATTCTTCAAATAATCCAGTAGCAGATGCGAACGTTAAGCTTACTCTTACAACTAACGCTTTAATTAATTCATTACCTGCTGAAATACAAATATCTTTAAGACTTGCTGTTACAGAAAACGATACTGAATTTACTACAACTACAGATAAAGACGGCATATATACATTTGAAAATGTTCCTTATGGCAGATATTCTCTATTTGTAAACGCTGGCAACGAAGGTGCATTAATACCAGATTTAGAAATATCACAATCTATAAGAGCTGTTGAGGAGCCAACCACAGTTTCGCCTTTTGGTTCTGTTTCAGGTAAAGTTTTTACTAAAAATGATGAACCAATTTACGGAGCTAGAGTTAATATAATTAATGATTCTAATAATTTTATTGAATTAAATGGATATACCTCATTTACTAATAATGAAGGTGCTTTTACTCTAAGATATATCCCTGTTGGAACTCCATGTAGTCTTACAGCTACACTTCAAGGATATACTCCTCAAACAACTACTTTTACTATTCCAGCGGCAGAACTAAAATACGATCTACCAGATACAATAAAGTTAATGCCTAATTCCAGTGAAGCACAATTTAGTGTTAAAGCTACTTTAACTGGAATAGATAAAGTTGCTAAACCTATTTATGTAATAGCTCAAAACATATCTAATCCAAACATTCTTTGTTATGGTAAGTTTGAAACAGATGATTCTAGTATAAATACAATAAATCTTGGATTAATAATAGCTGTCGCTGGAGAATACAATGTATTTGCAGTTTCATCAGATAGCAAGAAGTCTACTATTGTAAAGTATAATACTTCTTCTTCTGACAATACTGTAGAACTTGAATTTGCTGATTCTTCATCTGAATCAGAACCAGAATCTAAAACCGTTGTTATTAAGAAAATTGATATGGATAATATATATTATGAAAGTAAAAAAGTAGAATATACTATTGATAATACTCTAAATTACCATGATGATTATGTTTCTTTTATGGGAGATGGTGGATGTATGTTTTTTAATTCAATAAAAGGTATTGCTAGCGGTGATGAATGGTTAGAACATTCGCTATATAATAATTATGATATGTGTGGACAATATGCAATATTTGGGGACATCAATAATAGTAATTCCGAAGAAGTTTTAAATATTGGGTATTATGGCTCTTCTCAAGATTCACCTTCATGGTCTACAATATCAACAGAAGGTTTTGGTTCATTTGGAGAATCTTCATCTATTCAGCGTATAGCTTTTACTCCAGAAAAATATGTCGTAGTTGATTATATGGATAATACTTCCAAGAGGTTTTTTATTACTGGAGAATATAATAGTAGTAAAACTTATTCGAAAGTAGTAAAAAATTATAAAATAAATCAAGATGGAGAATTTTTCCCATATGATTTAAAAATGGCTAAGAAAATAAACAATAGAGAAGAAAAGTATTTCTTAGGGGTTTTTGCTTCTTCAAATGGAAATAGCCTAAGTATTTATGAAGTTAGCAGTACAACTAGTGAAATTTCTCCTATAGAAGTTACACTAAGTGGCTTTGATTATACAATAAACGAATTCAAAGTTCTAAAAAATGGCAAATTTTATGTTGAAACAACTAATAGGGATCATGTTTCTTTTCAATCTGGTTTAATAGATGATTCAGGAAGTATTGTTTCAGATTTAACATCGAATCGTAGTGGTTGTTATGTAGATTCTAATGGCGATATGTATAGATATGATCCAAGTGAACTTGCTGTAGTGAAAACAGCTACCCTTGATGGTGAATCTATAGAAAGTTATAAATTTCAGACAACAACAACAACAGGTGAACCTATTTCTGCTAATATTAACGGAGTTCTTGGTTTTGAAGAAAATGCAGACCAAGTTACTATCTTTGTTTACTAATTAGAACTAATGCCCCCTTTCGTAAAGGGGGAGGTCATTCGTAAGAATGACAGGGGGATTTTAGAAGAAACGAATAATGATTCCATATAGTAAAGACAATAAAGTTCTTGCAAATAATCTTAGAAACAATATGACTAAATATGAAAAAAGGTTATGGTATGATTGCCTTAGATTTTTTCCAACTAGGTTTATTAGACAAAAAAGACTTGGTAATTACATAGCAGATTTTTATTGTCATAAAGCAAAGCTTGTTATTGAATTAGACGGAGAACAACATTATAATAAAGATGTGCTTAAATATGACCAAATAAGAAGTATATTTCTAGAACAATATGATTTATATGTTCTTAGAATTATAAATTATGATTTAAGTCATAATTTTAATGGGCTTTGTGAACATATTGAAAATGTTGTAAAAGAACGATTATTACAATTTGGTTATAGTGATGATTTATGGAATGAAAAGGAGAAAAACCTCTCTGTCAGCTAACGCTGACATCTCCCCTTAAAAAGGGGAGCAAATAAAAAAAGGAGTAAAAATGAAAACTATAAATAAATATATATTAGGAATACTGCTTTCATCAGTTCTTATAGTAACTGGTTGCGGAAGTTCCTCCTCTAATAACCCTGTTGGAAACGGTGAAGTAAGTAGTGGGCTAGTCAGCGTAAGCGGAAACGTTAAAAACTCCAATGGCAACGGAACAGTATCTTTTTATACTCCCACAGCTATTTATGGAAGTAGCTTAAATTCAAATTTAAGAACCTCTGTTGCAAATAATGAAGTTTACACTTTCAATATTGATGAAAATGGTAACTATAATGGTCAGATTCCATCTGGCGATTACTACGTAATTGCTCAAAATTCAGATGGCTCAATGAAATACGCTTCAAAGAAACAAAACTTTGCAATAAGAGCAGAACTTGGTCCTTATGATTTTGAACTTGTTCCAACAATTACTATTTCTGGAATTTTAACTCTTATTGACGCACCATCAGGAACTATAGTTGATGTTTACTTAGAAGATATGCCTTTTGTTGATTTAAATGTTCAATTCGATACAAATCAGGAAGGTTATCCTTTTACAATGAATTTTGTTCCACTTGAAGATTCTTATACTATTTGCTCAAACGTCTGGTTAGGCGATACAAGATTCCGTTTTTCCACAACCTTAAATAAGAATGATATAAAAAGGAATTTAAATTTAGATAATAATATACTAAATGTTGGATGTTTATCGGAAATAGAACCAATTTCTTTAAGTGGAACCAGTATAAACATAGAGTATCCTGGCACTTTACCAACAAATACTACTATTATTGCTATAACCGATAATAAAATTTTAGCTGCAATAGCAGTAGAATATAATGAAGCAAAAACAGTTCTTCGATTACTTCTTAACTCTAATTCTGAAGTAAATATATTACTAATAAAAACAGATAATAGTGACAACAGCGATTATAAAGCTATAATAGTAAATAGTGAAATGCTTAGTTCAGATGGTAAAACCATAACAATACCAACAAGCAGTTTAGGGAATTGAGAAAAGGAGTCGAAATGAAAAATAAAACCTTAAAATACATATTTGGTTTGATGTTACTTTCAGCTACTTTAATGGTTGGTTGTGGTAGCAGTGGAACACAGAATGTTATCACAGCAGAAAGCCCCGAAGCAGCTGTAATGAGAATAACAGAATCATGGCGTGCTTCTAATGATTCTCCTAGTATAGTTGTAGATGCAAATGGAAATTTTGTCAGATATGTTAGAGGTGGAGAAAGCGAAGAAGAAAATACCCCTAATAATCAAAATAGTGAAAGTGAAAGAATAATAAAATTAAACGATTTAGCAGGTGGAGAACCTTTCGAACTATATGTTAAAGAAGTAACAAAAGATGGCAATACAGCAAAAGTCACCTGTCATTTCTATTACAATAGTTCAGATTCAGAAAACTCCCATCCAGAAAATTCTCAAGAATTATATAAAAACTTAAGATTTGCTACTTCGTCAGGGTATTTAGTTATTGTATTCTTTTTAGAATATGAAGACAGCAAATGGTGGCTTAGCGATGTTGCAATAACCGATGTTACAGATTCTGATACAGAAACCAGCAGTTCAACCGACACTGGTAGTTCCACCGACACTGGTAGTGCCACTGACACTGGCAGCGATACCGAAACTGGCAGCGATACCGAAACTGGTAGCATTACAGAAACTGGCAGTAATACCGAAACTGGTAGCGATACTGAAACTGGCAGTAATACCGAAACTGGCAGCGATACTGAAACTGGTAGCGATACCGAAACTGGCAGCAATACAGAAACTGGCAGTGATACTGACACTGGAACAGATTCTTATAAGATTTCTGGAACTGTTAAAGATTCTTCTGGAACCACTGTTCCAAATGCAGTTATTACATTCTTTATTGTTGACCCAACAACAGGAAAAGCCTCTGAATATAAAGTAAATGGAACCCAAGTTAAGATTGCAACTGATTCAGAAGGTAAATATGATACTTCTAAGATAACTGATTTAGTATTAATAGAAGGAACATATTTATTGGTTATTGAAAAAGAAGGTTTTGAATCACAAACTAAAAAAGTAACTTTGCCTCAAACTCAATCAAATATAAGAGCTAATTTTACTCTATAAATTAAAATAAAAAAAAGGCACTAATATTTATTAGTGCCTTTTTTTTATTTTAATTACTCAACTTTCCCACTTCAAAATCATTATATAATAATAATTTAATCAATTGTTTATTGTAAAAAAATATAGGTATTTACTTTGTTTGAGGTTTATCAAAATTTGCTCCCCTTTTTAGAGACTGTCTAAAAACTAGATTTTGGCCCATAATTAGTTTATTCTAATTATTTTAAAATCCCCCTTAATCCCACTTTACAAAAGGGGGCAAGGGCATTACTCCATACACTAAATTTTTAACAAATTCTTAGTTTTTAGACAGCCTCTAATAAGAGGGCATTTTATTTGTCAATTATTACATTTTTTATACATAAATCATTGAGTTTATCATCTTTTGAATTGTAAAATGAAGTGGGAAAGTTGAGTTAATTATTTAGCTATACGAATCTTGGCAACAAGCTTTCTTACTTTTGATGGTTTTCCATCAACAGCAACACAAGGTTTATGAATATCGCATGGAAGTAAAACAGCAAAAATTCCTTCTTTTATAAGTTTTTTATTTTTTGCCGTTTTATTTGATTTCCAGAACATAATATCTTTTTCTTCGTTGTATTCTTCGTCTATTTCCAATTTGTTAGAATCAGTTATTTCAATTATTTCTGTTCCGCTAGCAAGAGTTTGAATATCAATGTAGTTTTTATGAGATTCAAATCTACATTCAGAAACATCTTTCGTCATATATTCCTGAACATTAATGTAGAGCCAATCATTGATTATATGCTTACCAAGGTCAAGAACATTTAAGTCAATACTTTTCAAAAACTTTAAAGTTTTAGCAACACGTTTTTTAGTAGTTTTGTTTAACATTTTTTATCTCCCTTTTTTTATTTAGTGACTGCTCAATAGATATTTTATTACCTAAAAAGCCCCTCCTCAGAGGCTGTCTAAAAACTAGCTTTTTACTCTAAAATTAGTTTTGCCTAATTATTTTAAAATCCCCCTTAGTCCCCCTTTACGAAAGG
>CAJOQX010000072.1 GCA_905236865.1 Candidatus Rifleibacteriota bacterium | reverse complement strand
CAAGATTAGAATTGTTGTTTTTAAATGCAAGTCCTGAAATAAGATCTCTGATGGCCCATGGTCCAGTAAAAATCATACTAGTTTCACCATTAGAGAAACTCTTTATCATGGTTTCATACAATTCATTAGTGTATTTCATCTGGGGAACAGCCTTTAAATCTGACTTTATATGCAACAAAAATTCTAATGCCTTTTTGCCTGCATCTGATTTTATATTTAAATTACCTTTTTCATCGAAATACTGTCCGCCAAAAGAAAAAAAGAAAGGCTCAAAATACCAACCATTTGGATAAATGAAGAAACCATATCGATCACTAGCTGGGTTCGTCAGTTTTTCACAAGCTTTTGAAAACTCATCAAAATTCTTTGGGGTTGGCAAAGATTTTTCTCTAAAATGAGCTTTATTATAAAATAAAGCCAAACAGTCTACTGATAGTGGAATAGCCCATATTTTTTTATCTATAGTAACAAATTCTCTTGCAACAGGAACCATATCAGCAATTTCTGTTGTTATTTCTTCTTCTTTAATCTCACTTAAAAGACCCTTTTCAACAAAATTTGGAAGCCAAAATCTATCTGCTCTAACCAAATCTGGTCCTTTACCTTCGCTAACTTCTTTTATAAACTTTTCTCTTGTTCCATAAAAATCTACTGTGACTTCTTTTATAGTAATATCTGGATTTTTTTCATGAAAAGATTTCAAAACATCTGGCATAATTGCAGCTTCACGACCATCCATAGTATTCCAAAATTCTAAAACTGTATTATTTTTAGAATTATTAGCGGAATTGCCTGAACTACAACAACCCGTCAAAAAGGTTATTGAAATAAAGACTAGGCTTAATGATTGCAATGCAAAATGTCTTAATGTTTTATTCATGGTTTATCAATCTACTTTTTTTGCTTTTTAACAAGTAAAACTCTCCACGTAACAAATATTACGAGGAGAGTTTTAGTTTTATCATATCAAAGTATTATTCACCTTTTTTAAGGTCTATTTCACCTTTTCTTCCAATTCTTGTAGTGTCAGATTGTTTGAAAAGGTGGAACTTATCTAATGGGATGTTAGCGGTAACGCTTTGTCCTACTTCTGCCTTAACAGTTGGAGGAACTTTTGCATTAATACTCAATCCATTACATTCTAGATATAGATAAGTTTCTGCACCCATAGGTTCAATTAAATCAACCTTACAAGGAATCTGTAAACAAGGTATACCTTCTGCCTGATTATCTATTAAAATATGCTCTGGTCTAATACCTATAGACATTTCATTTTCAAAATCATTCTTGAAATAATCTTCGAGTTTGATTTCCCAGTTTATAGTTTTATTAGAATCATTTCCTGGCAATAAAGTTAAACCTTTATCGTTCCTTGTTACTTTCATAACATTCATTGGCGGTGAACCTATAAACTGAGCAACAAATACGTTAGCAGGTTTTTCGTAAATTACAGAAGGAACATCATATTGTTGAATTATACCTTGGTGCAATATTACTATACGGTCAGCCATTGTCATAGCTTCAACCTGATCATGAGTAACATAAACAAAAGTTGTTTTTAAACGCTGGTGCAATTTTTTAATAACAGCACGCATTTGAACACGAAGTTTAGCGTCAAGGTTTGAAAGAGGTTCGTCCATAAGGAAAACTTTTGGTTCACGAACAATTGTTCTTCCAAGAGCAACACGCTGTCTTTGTCCACCAGATAATTGTTTTGGCAGTCTATCAAGATACTCGGAAATTTCAAGCATCTTTGCTGCTTCATCAACACGTTTGTCAATTTCTTCTTGTGGAAGCTTTCTAAGCTTAAGACCGAAAGAGAGATTTTCACGAACAGTCATGTGTGGATAAAGAGCATAGTTCTGGAAAACCATAGCTATATCACGATCTTTTGGTGGTAAATTGTTTACAACCGTATCACCAATCTTGATTTCGCCGCTAGTTATGTCTTCAAGACCAGCAATCATACGTAAACTAGTACTTTTACCGCATCCAGAACCACCAACGAGAACGACAAACTCTTTGTCTTTGATGTCGAGATCGATACCTTTTACAGTAGGCTCTTTCACTCCATCATACTGTTTCACTACTTTACTAAAAGTAATTGAAGCCATTTTTTGTCCTCACTTTACAGAATATCACCCAGTCTAATGGGCTGATTTTGGGGGGTTGGTTGAAAAATAGGTTCAACACCAGACTTGATGATTAAATCAAAATACTTTCGATCTTCATCATCAATATGTAATGCCTCAAATATTTCTTCCTTACCTTCTTTGGAATGCATACCTCCGACATTAAAACGCAATGGTTTTATATCTTTTTGAAGACATTCCCAAGCATCTTTGGGGGAAGAAACTAAAATAAAAGAACAATCGTCAACATCTTCTTCTGAAATATCTGAAGTAGAATAAAATTCTAACTCAACATCAGGTGGAACACTTAACGACATTAAATCTTGACGTATATCATCTTCTGCTACTGAATCATTTACTACAACAAGATTATCTGGCTTTATTTCTGGAAGCCATCCGACTATAACTTGCCCATGAACAAGCCTATCGTCTATTCTTAAAAATGCAATATTAGTCATACTCGTTTTGCTGCTCTTTTTTCAAAAAATTCTTTTAAATTAATTATACTTCTAATTCCACTATTTGAAACTTGTGACGCCAAAGTTTTCAAATCGGTATTTTCGCGACTATTGATAGCTTCGAGTAACATCGGTAAATTTACACCAGTTACAACAAAAACATTATCGTGGCTTTTCATTATTTCTATACTAACATTTGTGGCACTTCCACCCATAATATCAGTAAGAATTAAACAGCCTTCTGCAGAGAACTCGTTAGTTGCTTCATTTGTTTTTCTTCTCAAATCTTCTAGTGATTCTCTAGCCAAGAATGTCACTGCTTTGACACCTTTTGCTTCGCCAAGAATAAGAGAAGCCGCTGATACTAAATGCTCTGAGAGTAATCCATGAGAAACAACTACGATTCCTATCATATATTAGTCCTCCAAACAATGATAAAGAATGCGACAAGCAGATATTTCATGGTCAACATCTAGTCCTGGTAAACCTATACTACCATAAATTCCCATTGCTATATCATTATCTCTAACAGCTAATCCAATTTTTAAACCGCCACCAGAAACACTCATAAGAGAACTGTCAAAAGATGATAATATTCCTTCAACTAAAGAAGTAATAACATGACGGTTTTTCATATTTATAGTCAATAAACCGCTATTTTCGGCAGCACCAAAAGTGTTGCGAAGAATCTTGCCTTTTAAATTATCACCACAACCTCCTGCCCTAGTTATAACGGCATAAATATTGTGCTCTTTTAAAAGTTCGACAAGTTCATCATCTAGATCATTATCTATCATGCTGCACAGCAAAGCAGCTTTAGACAATGAAACTGTTCCATTTTGCTGTAATACGTCATCTATCTGAATCATGTACACCCATTTTCAATTACAATAATTGTCATAATTATAGTTTTGCATTTAAACAAAGTCAAGAAAAGATATTATTTTTAATAAAACAATTTTTGTTTTAGATTTCTTTTTCCCTTAATATTTGAGTTTGACAATAATAAAAAGCAGTAGTAATTTTATAAAAATATTTAGTCATAGCAAAAAGGTTCAATATGCATACCGAAGTTAATGGAATAAACATAAATTATGAAAAAATGGGTCATGGAGAAAGAAGTATAGTGCTTCTTCATGGAAATGGAGAAGACCATACCATGTTTTATGAGCTTTCTCAGTTACTCGCTCCAGATTTTACCGTTTATGCTCTTGACAGCAGAGGTCATGGGCAAAGTAGTTTTGTTGACCATTTTACTTATGATGAAATGGCAGAAGATGTAGTTTCTTTTATAAAGAAAAAAAAGATTAAGCAACCTATTATATATGGTTTTAGTGACGGTGGTATTCTTGGATTATTAATAGCCATCAGACATCCAGGATTAATATCAAAACTAATTACAAGTGGTGCTAACTTAAAACCGACAGGTCTGAAAAACTGGTTTTTAAGACAATGTGAATTAGATTACGAAGCCAATGGTTCGCCTTTAATAGAGTTGATGTTGAATTACCCGAACATATCCCATGAAGAGCTCCATACTATACATATTCCAACATTGATACTAGCAGGGGAAGACGATTTGGTTAAAGAAGCACATACTGAATCTATTCATAGAAATATTACAAATAGCAGAATGATAATACTTGAAGGCGAAGGACACGATACTTATGTCATCCATAATCCTAAGCTATATGATATAATTGCACCTTTCTTGTTTGAAGAATAAAGTATGTGGTAAAAGAGGCAATGATTCCAAAGAAGGGTATAAATATAGATAAAGAGAAAATAATTATAACTTTAATGATTATTTCTGTTTTTATCGGTATTTATTACACTTTAGAAGCCTGGCTACAATTAAACCATAAAGAATGGAGAACTGCATTATCTGATTCTAGAATAGCAGAAACGGAAAAACTTGCCACTAATGCCAATCAACATTATTTCATAACTACTAAAGTTCTCCCTCTTTTACGGCATATATGCGAAACTAAAGAAATAGACTTGATAAAACTTCAAGAAGAATATCTAGATAAATATGATTTAGACTTATCAATTTATGTTTTCAACAATAAAGGCATACTTGAAAACACAGCCCCAAAACGTGCTCCAAACCAATGGTTAATGAAAAATCTTTTTCCTTATTTAATAGAAAAAGATATAAAAAAAATAAAAGAAGGCAAAAAACTACTCGATAAAAAAGTAGAATTTACTTTTGGTTATGGGAAAAGTCTGTTAGCCATAAAAGAAAATCCTGAAGTAATCATTAATTCTGTTAGTTCAGGGAAAGAATGTTTTTTTACATGGGCCTTTAGACCTCAAAAAGGCATACTTATTTTTGGTAATAGACTCCCTAATCCCAATAAAGTATTAGAAAACGCTCTAAAATTAACTTCTAATAACAAAGATTTAATTTACGCAGGTTTACTATCAGATAGTAAGAATTCTGAACAAGAAATTATTTCAAATAAAGCCAATGACTTCTTTTTAAATCAAAAATCTATTATTAATGGAATATATGATAACAAAGAATGGTATTTTGTTACCAATAAAAATGGCGAAAAATATTATACTTCTTTCAAACAGAAATCTAGTATTTATTCTAGAACTAAAATTTACGTTAATATCTTATTTTTATTGTTGATTCCGTTTTCTATTTTTACCGTTTTCTATTTTTACAAAAACACAATATTAAGTTTAAAGAAAATGGTAATATTAATTTTTATTGCTTCATCAATAATACCAATAGCAGCTATTAACACAGTAAATATCGCTAGTTTAGATACTTATTCCAACATATATCTAAACGAAATGAACTCTTCAATGGAAGAAGCAATAAGAAATATTGTTCAGCATTTTGACAATTATATAACTAACAGCACAAAAAAAATAAACGAATTAACTTCTCCAACAAATGGAGTTTATGACATTTATGAAATGGAGCGAAAAATAACCAAAGATTTCCCCAATTCTAAATTTAGTGCAAGAGATGCTTCTTGTGAAATTTTTTATGCTAATTTTCCAGAATACTCACCTGGTCAAGATGCACTTTTTAAATCTATTAGCCATTCTTACCTAGAAAAATACAATAAAACTAGATTAGGGGAAATGCCTTACAAAGGGAATCCTTTTTCTGACGCACTTATGACTAAAGATGATATGGGATTTGGAATAATTTCTGATGCTCCAAATCGAATTCAATATATCTATAATACAGGCATAAGAATGTTTGTTTTCGTAAAACTTTTACCAAAAGAAGCAGGTAGAGCTGCATTGTTATTTATAATTTTAGATACTCTAAATGTAATGAAAGATTATATTAATAATATAGATTCAAGAACACTAGTTGCAAATAGAGAGCAAATAAGACTTACAGCTTTTAACCCAATCGGATTTAAATGGGTCATACCTCCCCCATCTTCTGGTATGCAGTTCTTGGAACAGTCAAAAGCGGCTTATATTCTAGGTAAACCTGTTTATAGAAAGCTAAATATTAAAGGAGAAAAATATGTTTCTATCTGTGTTTCGAATACAGACAGATTTGAAGTCTGTTACTTAGGCTTTTTACCTATTGATAGGCTTGAAGAAACTATTTTTTATCGAAAGACTTTTCTTGCTATTGGGGCAATCATGGCAATGGTATTGCTTTTTTCTGTAATTATTTGGTTAATGAGACAAATTATAGCTCCATTAGGAGATTTAGAAGTTGGAATTAAAGCCTTAGAAAATCGAAAATTTGAAGTCCAAATTCCTGTACCTGCTGGAAATGATGAATTAGTAAAACTTTTCAAAGAATTCAACTTCATGATGGGCGAAAATTACGATATGCAATTAGCTAAAAACGTTCAAGAAGGTTTGGTTACTAATAAATTTCCTGAAGGCGAAAATTATTTTATAGACGGAAATTCTATTCCTGCAGGTGAACTAGGCGGAGATTGCTTGACTTCTTTTGCCCTACCAGATGGGAAAATATTATTTCTGATAGGAGATCTAACAGGGCATAGCATAGGCTCTGCGTTAATGATGGCTTTTGTTCGTTCAGTTACTTTTAACTGGAGTCAATCGTCAAATCAAGATCCTATAAGTTTAGTCGAAGCTATTGATCAGATGTTAAGAGATAATAAAATTGAAAAAATGTATATGGGAATAGTTTGTGGAGTATTCAATCCATTAAATGGAAAAATTAATTTTATAACCAATGGTCATATTTACCCCTTATTTTTACGTAATGACAATACTGTTGAATGGCTTGGAAAACCAGCTTTACCCTTAGGGATTGGACATAAACGAAAATTTATATCACAGGAAACGGAGTTACTGCCTGGAGAAAGACTTCTTTGCTTATCTGATGGTATTATCGAAATAAGTTGTAACGGTGGTATGACAACAGGTTATGAATTAATTGAAAAATGGGCTATTGAAGCCTCTAAAAATAATTCAAAAGAATGGATTAACAATATCATCTCATATTTTAAACAATGGTGCGAAGATAAAAAAGTAGTACAAACAGATGATTTAACATTGTTTGGTATAGTCTTTAACAGTTCCAAAGGTGAGAATATATGAGCGATAAAATAGAAAAAAAACAGACTCTTTCTTTTGGAAAAATATTTATACTTTTTCTGCTTTTCTTTTTGATTGCTCTATTTATTATTTCCTTACAAACTTCAACAAAACTAGAAGCTGAACATGAAAAAGAAATAGAATCTTCTTTAGCTTCAACAATAGATCGTATCTTCTCTGAAACAACAGAGTCAGGATATGTTTATAAACATTTCGACAAAGTAGTTCAAACAGCTAGAAAATTTGGAGTAGAAAGTAGCCAGGTTGAACAGGCTATAAAAGAAAATTATATCAGTAACAATATATCAGCCAAGTATTTCTTTTATAAAAACAATGAATTTGTTAAAGCTTACAATCATAATAATGAAGATTTAGACCTATTTACAGACCTTTTTATATTAATGTCTTACACAAATAACGATCCTGAATATATAGAAGCAAATCGAAAACCTTACGATGCTCTAATAGATTATTTTGGCGTAGGACATCGCCTTGAACTAGTAAAATTACATAAAGGACTAGTTAGTTGTTTTATCAGTAAGAAATATAACAACGAAAATGATCAATTTCATTATTGGGACGATTATGAAGATGGTTTCGGCTTTTTCTTCTTTACTACTGGAATTCCTAATTTTATTGAAAGATTTAAAATCAACAATTCTTTATATAAGCATGAAAACATGGGAGCAATAGACAATTCTCATAAAAATATTATTGCCCCAAAAGGTTTTACTGAAGATCAAACCCTATTAGCTTACCTAAAATCAAAAAAACTTAGTAAAAATTTTACCTTATCTAATGATTCTTATTGGTATTTTCAAGAAAGCACTGATTCCAATATAGTATGTTGCTGTTATCCTCTAAATAGTTCAGATAAGTTTTTCAATTGGGCTTCATTTTTATGCAAAATTACATTAATCCTGTTTATTATAACTCTTCTTGTTTATTTAACTTCAATTTGCGATTATAATCCTGGAGCTAAAATTATACTATTCTTAGACAATCTATCTATTAGAGCAAGAATGATTGGGATCTTTTCTATGGCTTCAATTTTCCCTGTAATTATGGCTTTTATATTAGGAACTTCCGTTCTAAAAGAACAAGAACAAGTAATTAACGAAGCAATTTTAAGCGAGAGTCTTGCTGGTATTAGCAATATTGAGAATCAATATAATGTTTTATCGGAAAAAACAAAAAAACTCGCCTTAGATTTAAGAGAAGCAATAAAACATGAACCTCTAAATCCTAAATTATTAGAGAAATATTTAAACATATATGATATAGACCCTAATTTAACTAGATTAGACGTAAGAGATGAAAATGTAAATGTTTTGCTTTCTTTTGATGACCGCAAAATTCATGCGGTTGCCGAAGTAATGGATTTAATTTGTAGAATCGTTTTAAAAATGCATAATCCTGAACGATTAGATCCTAAAGCTATACATATTTCCCCAGCAGAACTCGTTAGTGAAGCAGTTCTTTCAACCGATGAACTTGGACTTGCAACAATAATAAGACAAAGAAACAAACAATGGAATTTCAGAGTAGGTAATTTCCCCACAACTTGGTATTGGGACATATATCCAGAATTAGCTACAGGACCAGCTTTTATGTGTATAACCACACAACCTATAACCACTTACAGAAGGCAAATATCTCGTTATTTTGAAAAAACTCATGTATCTAGTGATAGTATTCAGCTTTACGCATTAATCTGCAAACCATTGGCAAGTTTTAATATTTTTCCAAATACTCAAAAAAATTTACCACAAAAAGAATTAATAGATATTGCAAATACAGCTTTAAAAACCAATAAGGTAATTTTTAGAACTGTAAAAATTAATAATGAAGATTATTGGGTGACAGCAAAACACGAAAC
This sequence comes from Candidatus Rifleibacteriota bacterium, assembly GCA_905236865.1. Taxonomy (GTDB): domain Bacteria; phylum Muiribacteriota; class Ozemobacteria; order Ozemobacterales; family Ozemobacteraceae; genus RUG334. The sequence goes on along the minus strand of CAJOQX010000072.1, from coordinate 1,251 downwards.
AGATGTAGGTAGTTTTGTGTTCTTCCATCTTATTAATATGCGAGAAAGACTAAAAGTTCTTGAACCTTTTAAATGGCGTTTAGTAATTGGAGGTTTATTTGCTTTAATTATATCTCTTGTTGGAGCATGGTTTATTACTAACTTAATCATTCTTCCTATAAACGATTTAAGTAAAGGTATTAACGCAATAAGATTCAGATACAAAGACTTTAAAATACCAGTTAGACGAAAAGACGAATTTGGAGAGTTAGCAATCGCTTTTAATAAAGTTATTGAAGAATTTGATGAATTAGAATATGGAAAAATAATTCAAAAAAGCTTGCTTCCAGCTCAAGCACCAAAAGCAGATGGTTATGATATTGCATTTTTTACAATAGCCGCATCCGATTTAGCTGGGGACTATCACGATACTATGACGTTAGATGATGGGAAAATAGCTATTATTCTTGGTGACGTTTCAGGTCATGGCATTTCTGCATCATTAGCTATGGCTATGGCAAAAGCAACTTTCAACTACGCCAAATCAAAAAAAGTAAAATTTCCAGAAGAATTTATGGATATGGCAAATATAATGTTTAACAAAGAATTAAAGCCGAGAAACAAACTTATGACTTTAATATCAATGGTTCTAGACCCTCAAACAGGAGAAGTTATATTTGACAACTCTGGACAGTCATATCCAGCTTACTATTACTCATCGTCTCAAACTAGCGAAGAATTAAAAATGCCATCACTTCCTTTAGGAGGTATGAAAAAAAGAAAAAAGAAACCAATTAGCAAAATAATGGAATCTGGTGATGGCTTTATTTTTTATACAGATGGTATAATCGAAGCTTCTTCTGAATCTGGTGAAATGTTTGGCTATGAAAGATTTTTTGCTAAATTTACAGAACAAATGAAGCTAAAAGTATCTTCGGAAGAAGCAATAAAAAACATCTACGATACGGTTGAAAACTTCCGTGAAGCTGGTCATCATTCTGACGACATCACAATGATAATAGTAAGAAAACTATAGAGTAGTTTCGCCCTCAATAACATCCAATAACCTCAAAAGCATAGTTTTGCGTTGAGGAGTAAGTGATATAAAACGTTTGTCTTGTTCGGTTAGTTGTTCGTTGTTGCCTAAATCGCCAATTAAATCACCAACAGTCAAATTGAGGGCTTTTGCCAATGGCTCTATGTTTTTTACTTTTGGTGTTGTTTGCCCATTCAACCATTTGGAAATAGTATTATTGGAAACATTACTCATTT
>CAJOQX010000071.1 GCA_905236865.1 Candidatus Rifleibacteriota bacterium | reverse complement strand
CTAACAGCTATGTCTCCTTCGCCGTATGTTTTACATAGGTCTTTTGTTTCTAAGATTGTTTCCATAGTATTATTCCTCCCTATATATTTTTTATTATAGGAATTATTGTTCAGAATGCTCATAGGTGGAGTGAAATGCAATATTTTAGGAGTAAATGGAAAAACCTAGCAGCAAAACAACTACTAGGTTTTTTCTATCATCATATTATTCCTCTTTATGTAAGATCATTTATTATTTCCTTATACAGTAATCCTGATTTTGCTTCTTCCATAGAAAACACTTTATCTCCAATACTATCCTGAAGATATTTAATTGAGTCAGTATATTTAGTACTATCTAATTGATAGGTCTGGACGCCATCTCTATAATCAGTTGTAGAACCATCTATATCATTATTAGATAGCACTAAGTAAATTTTTTCCACACCATTTTTATATAAAAATCCCATCTCATATCGTAAATGTTCAATATCTACAGAAGGATTCACACATAATACTAAAATATCAACATTTGAAGCAGATAAATATGCATCAGCAAGCTTACCAAACTTATATAAGTTCATTCCATTTAATGGCCCTATTGCCCCGCCAATATTAATTAACCAAATATCCATATCTTTATTTGTTTCGTTAAGATACATATACTGATTTATCTCATAGACAATATTAGGAAACTTTATTTCCTGCGGGAACTCAAACACGTTCATTCCTTGGACTATTCCTAGAGGATTATTACTTATCGCCTCTACTTGCACATTATCTTTCGTTAAGCTCTTGTATAATTCATAGTGAATATCATTTTTATTGCATTCACTACAAAGGCTAGCTACAGCAATTACTGGCTTTTCCAAAATCGACAATTCATCCGATGTATAACTATCATATTTTCTAAACAACTTAGCATTTTCAACATCAATAAAATTACCTAAATAATAAATTCTTTTTTCTTTATACTTTTCCTCTAATCCCTTTGGAACACGAACATCATTGTACATTGTATTAACCAAAAAGATTGAATCAAAATTGTCTGTAACTTCATCATTATCCATACCCTTAAAGGATCCAGATTCAAAATCGAAATATGCTACCACATTAGTTAATCTATTCTCTTTTAATTTTTCCAACTGCTTTTGTGGGTATAGAACTACCGCTACATTACCATTAATTATTGGTTTATCTTCAATTTTTTCTGTTTTTGAGCTATTATTCGTAGAAAACTTTATTCCATATTTCTTATTTAATATTCTAAGATTATCTTGGACAAAATCTCCCTCCAATTCATTAGCTAATAATCCCGTAACTCTTGCTGAGGCCATACTAGATGAACTAAAATCAAATTTTTCTCCATTATCATCTATAATGTAATCTCTCATTGAAATGGAAATCGAATTATCATCCACTAACTTAATTTTTTCGCTCTGATTTTGATCTACATTCACTGATAATACTGTTCTATAATCCGCCGGAAACGATACAGTATTCCTATGAGAAGCAGCTGAAACAATAATTATATTGTTCATCAAAGCTTCTTTACATGCATCAGCTAATTCAATTGAATTCTCAGTTACACCTAAGCTAATATTTATTAATGTAACTTGCTCTTTTATAGCTCTGTTAATTGCTGCAACTATATTCTTAATCTCTATATTTCCATCATTCCATACATTAAAATCAAAAATCTTTAATTCCTTACATTTACAATGATTAATGATTTCTTTACAGCATTCTGTTCCATGAGACTCTTTTATTGCCTTTGATTTACTTTTTACATGTCCTTTTTCTACACAAAAATGCTCCAGTTTAACATTTTCAAACTTATTATCTATTCCAGTGTCGATTAATGCTATTTTCATTTACTTTTCCTCGCTTAAACCAATGATATGTTTGCTACATAATTCTTCATATCTTTATCATTACTTACTCTTTCAAAATAGTATCCCATTTCATGTTCAACCTGTTGTCTAGCTCCTTCACAAAATTCCTCTTCATCCACTACAATATCTTTAAAGCAAACTTTACAAAATCTTGCAGCCCAGCAATTCTTACATTTATTTAGATACTTCAAGGTCACATCTATTAATCTTTCTACCTTTTTTATATCTAATCCGTTATACACATCTCCTATTTCAAAGCAATCACATGCTTCATCTACTTTTTCACATACCAAAATTTTCCCGTCTGTTGTAATAAAATTTTTTCGTATTCCAGGTATGCAAAAGCCACCTGGAAGAATCGTATCACTCGCATAATTACTGTTGAATGCATTGTAATATTTCTTCATTGCTTTCATCATAGCTTTATGCGTGAAATCATATTTTTCTACATCAATTCTTTGTCTCTTACATTCAGACTTATTATCTCTTTCAAGTACTTTCGCAAAATATTCCGTCTTGAACAAATCAACTAGTGTAACATTTTGCTTCCATAATTCATCAAATGCTTCATATAATTCTTCACTTGGTCCATTATATAAAACTGAATTATATGCCACATACTCTCTAAAGTACTTTGGATTTTTTTCATATAAATTTTTTATATTTTCCTTTACTACTTCAAAGCTCTTCTCACCATTTGGAAATACTCTGTATTTATTAAATTCTGCTGTTGGACCATCTAAACTAATTGTTATATGCACATTGTTTTCAATTAAGAAGTCAGCAATATCATCTTTTAATAGAACCGCATTTGTAACAATACTGTAGTCCGGCTGTCTAAATGGATACTTAGACTTAACGTAGTCTATACACTCTTTTATTAACTCAAATCGTAATAATGGTTCACCACCATAAAAACCTATATGATTCAAGTCACTTTCTTCAGAACTATTCATGTATAAATCAATTGCTGCCATTGCCACTGCTTTCGGCATTTGTTTTAGTCTATATTCTTTATCTAAATACTTCGCCATGTAGCCACAATATTCGCATCTTAAATTGCACTGTTCAGTTAGAGCTAATGTAATACTTTTCACCTTACTTTTATACATTTCATTTAACTCTTCGAACTCGTATGGATATTGTATTTTAAACTCAGCTGGTTTATTGATATCTCTAAAACCATTTTCTTCTATGAAACTTTTATATTCCTTCTCATTATCCAAAATATCTTCTGAAGGAAGGTTCGTGAAATCATCATTTAAGGCATCATATAGATATACATTATTTTTTGTTTTAATAACCTTTGATAAATACATTTAATATTCTCTCCTCCTGGTAAATAAATGCTGTTGATTATAAAAAAACCTACTACTTTAACATTAATTTTTTAGTCTTCTATTATATTTTTAAAAATTAAAGGAACATTCCGATGTAGCCACTTCCTACTGCTGAAACTGGCTTGCCCTCACATCCGCAGTGGCATCCTAATACTCTAACTGTTGCATTGTTCTTCTTGTTAATCTTCTTTAAATTCATCTTCTTTGTCATAATTTTATCCACCTTTCTCAATACATTATTAATAAGTAGCAGGTTTCTTTATAATCAACAGCATTCTCATTTCTCTATATAAACCTATATAGACATCTTGTAGCTATCAGATTGCAACTTATACATTGAATAAAATTCATTTTTGCTCTTTATTAAATTTTCGAAGCTGTCATTTTCAATTAGACTTCCTTTATTCAATACAAGAATCTTATCTGCTATCTTTGTCATATACATTCGATGAGAAATAATTACTGTTGAATTACTTCCTTTTATTCTTTTAAAAACATCAGCCATCTTTACTTCACTTTTCGGATCCAATGCTGCTGTAGGCTCATCTAAAACCAATACCTTACCCTTTGAAAACAGGGCTCGTGTTAGAGCCAGTTTTTGCCACTGACCGCCTGAAGGTTCTATAGCTTCGTTATAGAATAACTTACTCAAATGAGTTTCATATTTTTCCGAATAGTCATCAATAAATTGACTCGCCCCTGTTACTTCTGCTGCTTCAGCTATTCCTTTTCTATCATCTATTTCTTCTAAATTACCCACACCAATACAATTAGATACCGTATCTGCGAATTTTATATAATCCTGATAGAGAACGCCAAAGAATTTTCTTAGTTCATCTATCTTGTAGTCTTTAATATTAATGCCATCAATGTAAATATTTCCCTCTGTAGGTTCATATATACCTGTTAATAATTTTGAGAATGTACTTTTGCCACTACCATTCTCACCTACTAAGCAAATAGTTTCGTCAGTGTTGAAGGATACAGAAATATTTTTTAATGCATATACGTCACTTCCCTCATACTTATAACTAACATTTTCGAATTTGATATTATGAACGTCTTTCTCTTGTATCCTTTTTTCTCCTTCTACTATCAAATCTTTTTCAGCAAAATATTTAAAAATGTAATCTATAAACATCATGCATTTACTTGTACTAGCGATTTGACCAGATAAAACCAGCAGCTTGGTAACAAATGTTGTTATCGCTGTAAAACTCAAATAGAATAATGATATTTTTATACTTCCACTTAATACGGATTTTATTAACCATGCGCCTACTATTATTGTTCCCATCATGGCTATCAGATTTGTAATAAGGGTAAATGTAATTTCTTTTGCTGCAATTTTAGAATTATCTTTTATATATGATTTAAATTCTTCCTTGCGCTTTCCCATATAATATGGGAACAATCTATAACTTCTAATTTCATTTGCATTTTCTACTTCTGTAATTAATGACAAGAAATACCAGATTCTACGCATTTGCATAGTATGGGAACTATAGAATTTAAACATCATTCCTTGATATTTCTTTTTTATTATCAATGTAGGTATAACCGTAACTACTATCACAGCAAACGCGATCCAATTAAATCGAATCACAATCATTCCATATCCTACAATGCTGATTGCATTTGCAACTAATCCAAATAAACTTTCCATTAGATTTAATGGTTCCGTTCCACAGGCTGTGATTGTATTAGTATGTAAATCTCTAAAATCCGGATTATCCAACCTCTGCCTTTTTATCATCTGAAACTTTTCAGCAATTGTATTTTCCAGATTATGTGAAAGCCTTAATCCTACAACCGAACAAATCACTGTTTTCATATTCTCTATCGCAAATGATATTATTACTAATCCAATCACTCCTAATAGAGGAAGTAAAAACTCAATCGGATTTATTTGCTGGTTTTTCGTCGCGCTCATACCAATTAGTTCTAACAATTTCGCTGTCAAATATGTAATGAGAACCGGACTCAAACCCGTCAGTAACATGGATGCAATAGATAATACAAAAACACCTACTCCAGCTTTATATATTTCTTTAAAAATAAAGAATATTTTTCCTATATAGTCCTTAACCATTTTCATTTTGTGTCCTCCTTGAAATCTGGCTTAACTTTGATTATATTTTATCGCTGGATTTCACTTTTTTATGGAAATGGATTATTTGGTACGTTTTTAGGAGTAAATAAAAAAAGACATTGCTTTTCACAATGTCTTTTTGATAATTATTACCATTTATTCTTTATTATATAACTTTACTCTTAACTAAAAACTCTGAATAAGCGTCACAAAATGGCTTGTATTTTTGCCTACTTATCATTATAGATTTTTTGTTCTGCAACATTAAGTCAGTATGATTAAATGATTCTACATATTTCATATTAACTAAAAAGGATTTATGGCATCTATAAAAGAGACGTTCTGACAATCTCTCCATTATGGATGATAATGTTTCATTGCATTCCAAGACTTCTTCTTTGTTAATGAAATGAATTATACTTTTTTTACCATTTCCTTCAGCATATGAGATTTGATTCTCTTTTATATAATGGCTTGTACCTTCTACTTTTACTATTAACGTATTATCATTTTGTAAAGTTTTAAAGCAATCATCCATTGCTGCATAAAATTTTTCTTTATCAATTGGCTTTACCAGAAATCTAAAAGCGTCAACCTCAAATGTATCATAGACTATATTTGTATAACTGCTTAGGAAAATAATAATTATGTCGGAATTTTTTTTTCTAATTTCTCTGGCAATACTCATGCCATCTTTACCTTTATTTTCAAATTGATAGTCCAGCAAAACCAAATCATAATTATTGATCTCTTTTAAAAAACTTTCCCCATTTTCAAATTCTTTAACCGTATAGTCTATATCTCTGTCCATACAGTAATTAAAAAGCTCTCTATTTGTCTCTTTTCTTACATATTCTGAATCATCACATATTGCTATCCTTAACATAATCTCCCCCTACTCTTAATCAAAAATAAATGTAATCTTTGAGCTAAAATAACCTTCTTCATATGCTAGTTGCATATTTCCATTATATTTTTGCGCTACTCTTTCAATATTATTTAATCCAAATCCATGAAGCATTTTTTCTTGCTTAGTGGTTACAATATGATTTTTATTAATTATATTAACCTCTTCGCTTGGATTTTTGACATATAAAACCCACATTTTTTTCTGCAAAATTGACTTTATTTCAATATCTTTTTTTCCAGTTATTTTTTCACATGCCTCTATAGCATTATCTAACATATTTGATAATACAAT
>CAJOQX010000070.1 GCA_905236865.1 Candidatus Rifleibacteriota bacterium | reverse complement strand
ATCATATCAACTGGAATAATAGTCAAAGCAAGAAGTATTACCATGCCCCAGCCTTTCAGACTGAATGGAACACAGCTAAACATTTTACCAACCCAGTTGAAAGCAGGACCTAAATAGCTAACATTAACTATCAAAGCTTGAATTAGAACGATACAGATGAAAACCCATATAAAGCCAGGATTCAAGCTCAAATTTTTGAAAATACCAAACTTTTCGTCTCTGACGTTGAAGCCATTAAAGAGAGCCATCCATATAAACAATACGAAATAAGCTGTTTTAAGTTCTTCCATATTTCCATCAAAGAAACCTAAGAAATAAGGAACTTTCAAGAAAATGAAGCTCAATACTGTTACCCATATACCCATTGTTATAATCTGAGTAAGCATTGCAGAACCAACGATGCTTTCATCACGTCTTCTTGGTCTTTCAAGCATATACTTTTCAAGAGCTGGTTCGTTACCAAGCATTATAGCTCCAAGGCTATCCATAACTAGGTTGATGAACAAGAGGTGAGTAACTTTCAAAGGTTCTTCAATTCCGAAGAATGGAGCGATAGCACTGACGATAACAGCACCAACATTGATAACAAGCTGGAACTTACAGAACTTCAAAATGTTATTATAAATTGTTCTACCATAAAGTATTGCGTCTTTGATAGATTTGAAGTTGTCATCAAGAATAACGATTTCACCAGCTTCTTTAGCTGCTTCAGTTCCGCTACCCATTGCAAAACCAACATCGGCACGTTTTAATGCAGGTGAGTCATTAACACCGTCACCAGTCATACCAACAACAAGATTCATTTCCTGACAAAGTTTAACCATTCTTGATTTGTCTGTTGGTAAAGCACGAGCAATAACTCTAATGTTAGGTATAATCTTCTTAACTTCGTCGTCAGACATCTGATTCAATTCTGCAGAAGTAAGAACTTTGTCAGTATCATTTACTAACAAACCAGCGTCTTTAGCAATTGCTTGAGCAGTTTCACGTCTATCACCAGTAATCATAACAACCTGAATACCAGCTCTCATAACTTCCTGAATTGCTTCGGCTGCTTCTTTTCTAACGTCATCCCTGATTGCAACTAAGCCAACAAGAATAACATCATCATTTATAACATTTTCTTCCATTGGTTTTGTAGAATAACCAAAAGAAAGAACACGCATAGATTTTTCAGCAAGTTCGTCAATCTTCTTATTAAGAGCGTTAAGGTCTAAATCTTTTACTTCGCCATTTTCATCTAAGTATTTCTTAGCTTTAGCAAGAATTCTTTCAGGAGCACCTTTATAAAGAACTTTGCCTTCTTCTTTCAAATAAGCCTGACTGAACTTATTAGCAGAGTTGAATGGTTGGAATTCAGTAATTTTATATTTATCAACTTTTTCTAAGCTTTCAAATACTTCTTTTCCAACAAACTTAATAAGAGCTTGGTCTGTAGCATTACCACCGATAACATTACCGTCTTTGTCGAACATAGACTGTGTATTTCTACCGATAGTTAAATCCATCAAACCTTTTAGAGTGCTACTCTTTCTATATTCATCTAGTTCCATAGACTTACCAGAACCAACGATAAAATCAACAACTTCGAGTTTACCTTTGGTAATAGTACCAGTCTTATCGCTGAATAGAATGTTCAAAGAACCAGCAGTTTCAATACCTTCATCTTTTCTTACTAGAACGTTATGGTCAAGCATTTTGCCTGTATTCTGCATAAGAACAAGAGAAATCATCAAAGGTAGACCTTCTGGAACTGCACAAACAACAATAACGATAGCAAGAGAAACAGCTTGAACAATTTGCTTAATAACAGCAGCTATTCCCATAGACCACCAAGCAGCAAAACCATGTTCAGTACCATTACCCATATAAATGTTGTATATCATATAAAGAACAACAATTATACCTGCACCCCAGTAACCAAAAGTTGATATTTGGTCAGCAAGTTTTCCTAACTTAACTTTTAATGGAGAATCAGGTGGCTCTTGCATATCTTCAGCCATCTTACCCATCATAGTT
>CAJOQX010000069.1 GCA_905236865.1 Candidatus Rifleibacteriota bacterium | reverse complement strand
TCTTCAATCTTGTTTTCAATTTCATCTGTATGAGTTACAGAAATTTTTAATGCTTCTTTTAAAGTGACAATAGCTTTCTCAAAATCTTTCTGACTGATTTGAATATCGGCCTTTAATATTATACTTTTGTATTTTTCTTCTTCTTGATTCTTTATTTGCCTTTTCAAACCATATAGTTCATCATTATTAACTCTAATTTTACTTGCGTGATTAAGAAAGCTTTCAGCTGTTCTAGCATCACCTTCTCTGAAATAAGTTCGTGCAACAACAACTAAAGCTTGTTGTAAACTAACATCTTCACCTTTGTTTAATAAATCTTGATTATTTTTAAAAACAAAACTGCTTTCGTCTTTTATCTTTTGATATTCGCCGCTATCATACCATTGTTCAAATAATGAATTCCAAATTTTAGTCGCACCAGGATATATATGGCAGGCTTTTAATTGAAATTCCATCTTCTTTTTTGTTTGTCCATTATTTTGTGCATTTTTAGCTTTTGTTATATATATTGAGCCTAATGCTTTCTGGGTTTCTAAATCACTAGGATTCAATTTATAAGCTTTAGATAAATATTTTTCGGCATCATCTATTTTGTTAAATGGTTTAGAAAGATAGGTCGAACCTGTTAAAAAATTAGCTTCCCAGCTTTCTGGATTTTGATCTGCAGCCTGTTTAAATTTTTTTAGTGCATTTTCATATTGAAAAAGATTTAGATGGTCTCGACCTATTTTTAAAAGTTGGTCTGTTGATGCTGAATCAGCATAAGATATTGTACATAGTAAAAATACAAAATAAATCAAAAATATGAATAATAATTTGTTTTTCATTTTTCCTAAAACCATAATATTAGGATATACAATAATCACTATTAAAGTAAATACTTTTTTTGATTTTTTTCAAATTATTTTTAAAATTTTAATACTTAAATTATGGCTATTATCAATTCTTTTGTTCAGTTTTAAGATTTATTAGATTTTCTAAATTAAATTCATCATTTTTTATTATTTCATATATTTTTCTAATTTCAGAAAACTTTACAGAAAGAAGTTTTGTTAATCTGTATGAAAAGATAAAATAGTCATAGTCGTTACTTGCCTTTATGCCAAGATTTCTTACACACTCAAAAATTGAATAAAAATAATCATCATCTATACCTCTGCTTTTTTTTAAAATTTTAATTGGTTGTACCGCTTCGTTCCATACATCTATTTTTTTCTCTAATTCATAAAAAGAATCGTTTAATGAATTATCTGGAAGTTTTAGAGGAAGAATGTTGTCTATAATGTACTGAATATAATTTTTTATATCTGAATCTCGTTTTTGAAATATAGTTTTAAAACTAATTTCATAATCAAATATTAAATCTTCTAACAAAGCCCACTTACAAGTATATTGTCCGTTATCTGTAGCTTCATTTACAAGTTTAGTAAGTATTGAGATTAATTGATTTAATTCAACCTTTTTAAGAAAATTGAATAAAGAATTTCTATAGTATTTTTTCTGTTCTTCTATTAAGAAATTTATTTCTTCTTCTGAAATATTTGTTGGAAATTTAGAAATATCTCTAGTCTGTATGATTAAATTCTTTACATCATCAGTTTTTATTTTCTCAAAAGTAGAGCAAAGGTAGTTTGCTGCTAAAATAATGTTGTCATAAGTCCAATAATTAGGCTCATTTGTTATTTCTAGACCAAATGATAATAAATTGCTTTCTGCAAGATGGTAATTAGTTTTTTCAAATATGAAATCAGAAACGTATTCTTGCATATTCGTGAAAATTTTATTAAATCTTTGGGCTATTGTTTTTGCATCTAAACCGAGAAACCAACAAATTTCTGCTTCAAGTCTTCTGTTTGGATTAAGAAGATTGTTTTTTGCTTCAACGCAAATTTCCTCGTCTATTTCTAAACTTAGTTTATCGGCTTGCTCTAAAATGGCATTTTTGCTACTTTCAGGTAGACATTTTAAAACATAGAATGGGTTTTCTAAAAGCTTCATTTTTAACCCTTTATTATATTTACATCATCTAATGTGGTTAATTCGTAATCATCGGTGATACTAATGGTAAATAAACCATGCATAATATTCCTAAGATTATCTATATCGTAATTATACAGGTATTTATTCCCTTTTTCTATAAGTTTTTGGTATAAAGCTTTGTCGGAATAGTTAAATGGGCTATTAACTGCATTTTTAAACCTTTTGATAACAAACCAATCTTGGCGGTTAAGAACTAAAAAGTTAATATACCTCATTTCGTCAATAGTTGTTTCAAAATCTCGACTATTTCTTTCTATGTCTGATATAGCTGTTCTTTGGAGAGCATTAAATGTATCTTTTTCTGAAATTTTGGCATAATCATTTACGTATTTATTGTAAAAGTTTACAACATTATTGAGTTCAATATTTCTAACTTCTTTTATATGGTTCTTTCTTAATTTTGCCAACAATCTTTTAGCTTCTAACAATCTTTCCTGTGCTTCTTGATTCTTTTCTGCATCAGGAAAAATACTTGTAAGTTTAATAGCTCTATTAACTTTTTCTTCAATAAATGTTAGTTCTTCGTCTACAATTCCTTTTTCTTTTAAGTCTACAATTCTTTTATTTAAACAATTTGCATCATAAGATATTTTATTTGCGGCTGTATTAAAGTCTATTTGTCCTTCTTGAGGTGAATAGAAATTTTTATCAGAGTCTATAGAGATTTTTAAACTTGGAATGGATATATGCAAAATTATATTGCCAGAATCAAGCATTTCATAGTTGCAAACAAGCTCCGACCCTGCTTCTATAGTAGAATCTATATCAGAACCCATTATTTTAAGTGTACCTATATCTCTATTGTCGATAACTGAATCAAGTATTTCGCCTTCAAATAATTTTAAATTTATGGAATTTTTGCTTCCAGCTATTAACGATTCTGTTGTTTTAAATTTAGTTGTTCCTTTTTTGGGTAAATTGTCTCCTGCTCTAATTAACCATTCAAGTTCTGTAGATGTGCCTTTAGTTTTTACTGCAATGCCAATTGAATGACTTGCGGTTATTGAATCAACTATGGCAGCAGTTCTTGTTATGATTATTTGATTATTTGCAATATTGACGCTTTTCCCAAAAGAATCGAAAGAAGAAAGTGTGAATATATTTTCACCACTTTTTAATAAAGGCAAAGTTATTGATACACGATTCTCAAGTTTTTGTCTGCCTGAAGACCAGTTAGAATCTAAATTATCAATTTGAAATTCGTAGTTAGATGGCGTAATCCCTTTTGCCATAACAACAACTTTAGCTTTGTTTTCAGGGGTTCTAGATGCATATATAAAGGAAAGTTGTATTGATTCAATATTTGAAGTAATTGATGCTTTGGATGTTTTTTTTGAGTTGTTTTTACTATTCCAATCAATTGATTCAGCAAAAATAGCAGCTCCTTCGGCTACTGCTGTCATGGGATTAACATCTGTACAGCCTTTTACACCTAAAGCCTTACAGATTTTTTCTCTTAAAGGTAAATAGTTAGTCGGTCCGCCAATGAAAACTATTTTATTTATATCTTTAATTGTTAAAGACGCTTTCTTTAGCGTGTCGTTAATAGCTTCAAGTGATTCTTTGACTTTTGAATCAATAAATGGTTCAATGAAACTTCTTGTTAAAGGAATATCAATATATATTTCTTTATTGGCTTCATCAACTATTCCTGTTTCTATCTCACTTACTTCAATATTAGTTTCGTCTTTTGAAGATAATCCAATTTTAGCGATTTCTATAGCTTTATTTGCAAGTTGTATTAAACGCCTATATTTGTCGTCTGTAATAAAGTCATCATTTAATTTATATTGCTTTTTAAGCCAAGGCTCAACTAAATTATCAAATATAGCTCTGTCTATATCACGCCCACCGCACATCTGTATTCCGCCATTAGCTAATAGATTTACCCTGCCAGAGATGTTTTCTGCAATTGCAATATCTAGAGTGCCACCACCTAAATCGTAGATAAAAAAAGTGCCATCATCTTTTGATTTGTACAAAATACTCATGATTGCAGCTACAGGTTCTTGCATAAGTGCAACTTTACCTATTCCCGCTAAATTTGCCGCTTTAACTGTTGCATTTTTTTGCATTTGATTAAATGCAGCAGGAATCGTTATTACTGTTCCTACATCATTTGATTTTCTTAAATCTTCTGGCAAATAGCCGAATAAAATTTTTAAAACTTCAGCCGAACATTCTTCTGGCGTTTTTTCTTCATTTATTTCTGAAAACTTAATCTTGGTATTACTTCCCATGAGTCTCTTAAAAAGAAGGGCTGAATTATTGGGGGAAAACGGTGCAATATCATAAGCTCTTTTTCCGACAAACTTATGACCTCTTTTATCTATTACTAACACAGATGGAGTTACATCGTTTTGTTCAGGACTCTTGCATATAGTTACACTTTTACCATCATAAACAGCGATAGAACTATTTGTCGTTCCTAAGTCAATACCAATAAATTTTTTCATTTCTTGCCTTTATTTAAAATAAAGTAAAAATAATTTTCTTTAATTATACATTATTTTTTGGCAATAAAAAACCACAAACACTAAATTTTAAAGAAAAAATAACTAGTGTTATATTTGAAAGGCTGATTAACAGCGATTTTTTTTTTTTTTTTTTTTTT
>CAJOQX010000068.1 GCA_905236865.1 Candidatus Rifleibacteriota bacterium | reverse complement strand
TTTCATCTGTGCATCGATGTTGTTTATACCGATTATCAGATGACGACCGTCCTTATCTTCCATAAGTGTTATCTTCATACTAACCCAGGTTGGAGTGTCACCTAATACAAGTCGGTATTTCATGGTGAAACTGCCATCCTGATCGAGGATAGACAGGACTTTCTCTTTGTAGAACGTGCCCATAAAGCGATCTTTGTCCTCAATGTAGATCAGACGTTCCATGTTCTTACGGCTCACATCGAAGAAATTAGTGCCTTCCTTTTCAACGCCAAGTTCTTCATACTCTCTTGTTGCACTGTATTGAATAAACTTATCCGTATCAGGTTCAACTATATAAATGCCGAAATAGTCTCCCGCCAAGGCCTGCGCCACTTTTTCATAGGTAATACGGGCTGCTGCAGCTTGTCGATATTTCGCCTCCGCCTTTCTTGCATCGTCCAATGCTTCCTGCATAGCCTGACTCTGCTTAATCTCGTCATCCACATCCTTGAAGCCCATCGTTACACCGATGCGACCACCAGGCATGAATACCTTTCCAAAATCGATTCGGTAATGTCTTGGACCGCTTTCCAGTTCTCGAATGAAATTGACAGAAAACTGATCTTTGGTTTCAAACTGTTTTAGAATATATGGAAGCCCTATTTGCTCCTGCATTCGTTCTTGGTCTTCTTTGGCGACCATAGTAGCGACATACTCTGTTTTTGTATCCGTATATTTGGAATGGCTTAATGCATTTCGGATGGCTTCCGCGTGCTCCTTGTTCAAATCGGTATGATACAGCACGCTTTTTTCAGTCACAACATCGCTGATAAGCCAGACTGTGTTGTATGAATTTGTCAGCGTGGAAATAACAGCATCACGGGTCGCCTTGTCTGTCTCGCGTTGCTCCCGCTTTTCCGTGATATCCGATATAAAAACAACGTAAATGCCACCATAGGCTTTTGTTTCGCAGTAATGACCGTAATCGTCTACCCAGCGAACTTTGTCATCCTTACGAATAATACGATATTCTGCGTAGTCCATGTGATCATCACTAGACTTGATCTGTTGAATGATGGATTCAGAAATACGATTATAATCGTCTGGATGAACCATGCCTTTGAAAGTGAAGCCAGTCAGAGTCTTGAACTCATCTAGATTTGCACAGCCGTAGATTTCAAATACAGGCTTATTGGCGTAAATCAATTCATCTGGTTCTGCTGCCTTATACATAAAAAAGCCACCAGGCATGTGTCTGCCTATTTCTTCAATGATGGATAGCGTGTCTTCTGTCAATTCAAACTTTTTCCCAACCATGATAAACTCCATTTCCAAAGTGTTATCTAATTACGTATAAGGCGTTTCATACAACTTATCCCGCTAGGTGGCTTGGTAAGTTGCGTGTTCAGTCCTTTAACTTTCCAAATAGCATATAATTTTGTTTTCATTGCACTTTTGTAAATCACAAAAGGCTAATAAGTTTTTTAGACCATAGTATTTGCGTTCTTTATTTATGTCTTCTTGATTTTCCATATTTTTTATTATACACGTTTTTAATAATCATACAAAGTTATGAAAGCAAAAAGATTAGGGCAAAAGCAAACTTTTTTCCTTATCTATCAGAGTTTGAAGCAAATTAGATTTTTTTAAGTAGTATCTTATTGCAATTACTTAAATTAGTAGATGAATTATTATAATTTTATTGGTTTTTATAAGGTAATAATAAAGGAGCGTCAATTGACAAAGTAACTTCTGTTTTTAGTAAGATTAACTATAATTTCTAATTTTGCCAAACTAATTTCCGTTTTTGTCAGACTAACTTCAGTTTAAACGGAATTTACTTTGTCAATTAACTAGTTTAACAAAAAATAACTTGCAAGTAGTATAGACTTTGTATAAAATATTTGCCTTAAATAAATAGACCTGACTTTGATTTTAGGAGTACTACAGTGACAGCACATAGACACATTTTTGATCCTGAAAAAATACGTAACGTAGCTATTATTGCTCACGTTGACCATGGTAAAACTACATTGGTTGACGCTATGATTAAGCAGTCAGGACTCTTCCGTGACAATCAGCACGTTGAAGAACGTTTCATGGATAACAACGATATTGAAAGAGAACGTGGCATTACTATTCTTTCTAAAAACCTATCTCTTGAATATAATGGATACCGAATTAATCTAGTAGATACCCCAGGGCACGTAGATTTTGGTGGTGAAGTTGAACGTGTTTTACACATGGCTAACGGTTGTTTGCTCCTTGTTGACGCTTTTGAAGGTCCTATGCCACAAACAAGATTTGTTCTAAAAAAAGCTATTGCTGCTGGTTTAAGACCTGTTGTTGTTATTAATAAAATAGATAGACCTGACGCTCGTGTTGAAGCTGTTCAAGACGAAATTCTTGACCTCTTTATAGATGTTGGCGTTCCCGAAGATATGTTAGACTATCCTGTTCTTTATGCTTCTGGACGTGAAGGTTATGCTGTTAGAAACATGGCTGATGAAAGAAAAGACATCAGACCACTATTAGAAGAAATAATAAAACAAGTTCCTGCACCAGAAGCAAATCTAGAAGGTCCTGCCAAGTTACAAATTACAAGTTTAGATTACAATGATTATGTTGGAAGAATTGGTGTTGGAAGAATTCTTACTGGTGTTTTAACTACAAAAGCTGATGTTTATAGAAGCAATCCATCTGAAGTTGCAGAAAAATGTAAAATAATGCGACTTTATTCTTTTCATGGAATTCAAAGAATTGAAATTGAAGAAGCTGGTGCAGGTGATATAGTAGCTATATGTGGTATTCCCAATATTTCTATTGGTGATACTGTTAGCACTGAACTTTGTGATCCAGAACCTGTTGTAGCTATTGACCAACCTGTTATTTCTATGACTTTTGCTGCTAATACAAGCCCATTTGCAGGGCGTTGCAAAGAAAGCAAATTCATGACTGTCCGACAAATCCAAGCTAGACTCATGAAAGAATTGGAAACTAACGTTGCAATGCATGTAGAACCAGTTCCAGGAAGAAATGACCAATATCTAGTTTCTGGACGTGGTGAACTTCATCTAGGTATTCTTATTGAAACAATGCGTCGTGAAGGCTATGAACTTCAAGTTAGTAAGCCAAAAGCGATTTTTAAGAAAGACCCAAATACAGGTGAAACTCTTGAACCAATAGAAGAATTAGCGGTAGATGTTCCAGAAAGCTATATGAGTGCAATAATGAACGCATTGTTACCACGTAGAGCTATTCTTGAAGATACAAAACGTTTGTTGGATAACTATTTGAGATTGATTTTCTCTGCTCCTGCTCGTGGTTTATTAGGTTTCCGTTCTATGCTTTTAACTCTTACTAACGGCACTGGAATAATGAATCAATGTTTCAGAGGCTACGAACCATATCGTGGTGATATTCCAGACCAAAGAAATGGCGTTATGGTTGCTACCGACCCAGGTCCTGCTACTGCTTATGCTATAAAAAATTTATCTGAACGTGGCGTGCTATTCTATGCTCCAGGTGAAGAAATATATGAAGGTCTTGTTGTTGGCGAAAGACCAGTAAATACTGACCTCAAAGTAAATATCACCAAAAAGAAACACGTAACTAACCATCGTTCTGCCACATCTGAAGTTCTTGAAACATTACCAGCTCCACGCCGTATGACACTTGACCAGTGCCTAGAATATGTAGCTGATGACGAATGGGTTGAAATTACTCCCGAAGCGGTTCGCTTGCGCAAGAAGGGCGATGCTGTTGTTGGAATGAAGATGGCTAAGTTCACAGATGATTAAAACAGGAAGTATATTGATATGTCAGCAGAAATAAATAATAAGTTAAAAGATTTATTCAGTGGGCTATTTGCAAAACTTATGGAGTTTTGTATAAGCGAGGAATTTTTAAATTCTCTTGGCGAATCATTAGAAATATTCTATGATTTGAAGCCTGAAGAAGAATATGAATTTGTTCCTACTGACGAATTTCTCTTTTTAACTTGGTTCTTGCTTGACGATGTGGGAATTGTTGGTGAAAACCAGTGCCTAATGGACGAATTCATTAGACGCAAAGCTGATGTTCTTTCAATTCAAGAAATGCAGATTTGTAAAGCTCTTGAAGATACTTCCTTAAACCTTCTAGAAGTAAGAGGCTATGTTCCTGGTAAGACTCTTTCTCTTAGAGATGCTTTCACTGGTGAAAACTTTGAAGTAGAAGAATCTATGGGAACAGATGATGTTGCAGAAATAGGTAATCTTCTATTTAGCCGTGTATTGAAACTTGGAGACCAATATTTCTTAGTTGGTGCTGGTATTTTCTTAGATAAATCTTTAAAAGAATATATAACTGAAGATTTCACCAACGCTTATAAACAAGCTTGCGAAGAAGGCGACCATAGAAGCTTTAAAGACTTCTTAAAAACCAATGGCTTCTTGTTGAATCATTGGATAAGAGCCTACGAAAAAGGTGAACTCACTGATAATACTGTAGTTGATGATGAACCATCAAATGACGATGATGACAGCGATGAAGAATAATAAAACAATATGTGTCTTTTGTTCTTCTTCTAGTGATGTTTCTGAAAAAATAAAATCAGATGGTTCTCTTTTCGCAAAATTAGTTGCTCAAAAAGGCTACAATCTGCTATATGGCGGAACAGCACAAGGTTTAATGAGAATAGTAGCAGATTCCCATAAATCAGCAGGTGGTTTTTTAATAGGCGTAATTCCAACCTATATGACTAATATTCAAAGCTTAAAAGATAGGTTTGCTTCAGGTGCAGCTTCATTAGAAAATATGGGTGATCAAGGTAAGCTTTATCTTGGCTTAGATGAAGTTATAAAAGTTGACGATTTAGGACCTCGGAAACAAATGATGTTAGATAAATCAGATGCAATTGTTTGTTTGCCTGGCGGAATCGGCACTTATGATGAGTTTTTTACCGTTTTGACATTAAAACAGGTTGGAAGCCATAATAAACCTATATTTTTGTTAAACTCCGATGGTTATTTTGACGCTTTAATTTCTTTAATAAATCATGGAATAGCTCAAAAAACAATAAAACAAGGAAATTTAAAACTTTTTGAAGTTTGCAACAACCCCGAAGAATTAGTGAATAAGATATGAAAGCAGAGAGATGAGAGGTGAGAGGTGAGAGATGAGAGATGAGGGGATTGTTTAGTTATCTAGCTTATGAATGATTGTGCTATTTTTAGTTTTCTACTGTTAAATAAACTTTCTACAGCTAACCTTTGCATCATCTTATCGGAGTTTATCCGAAAACTAAGAATATGTAAAAAATTCAGTGTATGAAGTAATATCCTCACTTCCAATACAAAAAAATGCCTGAAAACAGGCATTTTTTTTGTATAGTCTTACCACTTTTCAACTTGCTTGCGTTCTGAACGCATACTTAGAGCAATTCTCTTGCGTGGTATATCAACTTCAGTTACTCTGACCATAACTTTTTGAGCAACTTTGACAACTTCGTTAGGATCTTTTACAAACTTGTCAGAAAGCTGGCTTACGTGAACTAGTCCATCTTGGTGAACGCCTATATCAACAAAAGCACCAAATTGTGTAACATTAGTAACAATGCCAGGAAGCTTCATTCCAACTTTGAGATCTTTTATTTCGTTTACGCCTTCTGTAAAAGAGAAAGCTTCAAATTTTTCACGAGGGTCTAATCCTGGTTTTGAAAGTTCTTTAACTATATCATTAAGAGTTGGCAAACCTATTGTTTCAGTAACATATTTATTCAAATTGATTTTATTGCGAAGTTCGCTACTCTTTAGTAAATCTTCGATACTACAATTCAAATCTTTTGCCATCTGTTCAACTATTGGGTAGCTTTCGGGGTGAACCGCACTCTTATCTAGTGGGTTATCGCTATTTCTAATTCTTAAGAAACCTGCAGCCTGTTCAAATGCTTTTGGCCCAAGTCTTGGAACTTTCTGCAAAGCTTTTCTATTTTTGAAAGGTCCGTTAGCTTCTCTATAAGTCACAATATTTTTAGCCAATTGTGGACCTAAACCAGAAACATAGCTAAGGAGCTGTTTACTAGCGGTATTTACTTCAACACCTACGCCATTGACGCAGCTCATTACAACGTCATCAAGACCTTTTTTTAGATTGTTCTGATCAACATCGTGCTGATACTGTCCAACACCTATTGATTTCGGGTCTATTTTAACAAGTTCTGCCAACGGATCCATCAATCGTCTACCGATAGAAACAGCACCTCTTACAGTTACGTCATAATCAGGAAATTCTTCTCTAGCTACTTCTGAGGCAGAATAAATAGAAGCGCCACTTTCATTGACCATAACAACAACAATTTGAGAAGGAAGCTTCAAACTCTTGATAAAAGCTTCTGTTTCACGGCTTGCAGTGCCGTTACCAATAGCTATAGCCTGAACTTTATATTTTGCAATAAGCTGTTTTACTAGTATTCCAGAGGCTTCTAATGCCTTTTCTGACTGAGAAATATAGATAACAGTATTTTCTAGCAACTTGCCTTGTGGGTCTAATACAACAGTTTTACAGCCTGTTCTAAAACCTGGGTCGATAGCAAGAACCGTTTTCTGTCCAAGAGGTGCCGCCATAAGCATTTCTCGCAGATTTACAGAGAATACTTTTATAGCTTCTTCTTCTGCTTTTTCTCTAAGTTGTTTAAGAAATTCGTTTTCGATTGAAGAAGAAAGCATACGTTTATAAGCATCTTCAATAGCTTCTCTAACCTGTTCCCAAGCAGGGCAGAAGCCTTTGCGATAAAATTTATATATGTTTTTAATAGTTCTATCTGCTTCTGGTTGAACGGTAACTTTTAATACCCCTTCATTCTGACCACGCAGTATGGCCAACAATCTATGTGGAGCAGCTTTTGAAGCAGGTTCTTGCCAATCATAATAATCTTTAAACTTAATACCTTCGGCTTCTTTTTCCTTTATAACTTTTGAATTAAGAACAGCTTCTAATGCAAAGTATTCTCTAAGCATAGCTCTGACATCAGCATTTTCATTGACCATTTCAGCTATAATGTCTCTAGCACCCTGCAAAGCTTCTTCAACTTTTTTAACGCCTTTTTCTTCATTAAGGAAAGCTAAAGCTTCTTTTTCGGGCACACAAGTCGGTGACTGTTCTAAGAGTATCAAAGCAAGAGGTTCTAAGCCTTTTTCACGAGCTACAGTTGCTTTTGTGCGTTTCTTAGGTCTAAATGGCAGATAAATATCTTCCAA
>CAJOQX010000067.1 GCA_905236865.1 Candidatus Rifleibacteriota bacterium | reverse complement strand
TGAGTTACCAGCTTTTCTAGCTATAGTTTTCTATATGCTATCCAATCGTTGTTTCAAAATAAATAAAAAAAGCATTAATATGGTTATTGCTCTTGGAATTTTTGTATTCTCTGGTCTGTTAGGGAATATCTTATACAGATACCAGCCTATAAAGTATGTAATTATTGATTTGTTGACAAATCTAAAGTTTATTTTAGCTGTTTATTTCTCGATGAAATTCTTTCCTAATGGGGTTAAAAGCTACAAAAAGTTACCTTGTTTTCTCAGTATTATATCGATACTGCTGTTTATATTATTTCTTGCTGATAGGCTGTTTGGTATTTATGGTGGGGAAATACGTCACGGTATCCATGCGTCTCAATTGTTTTTTGGGCATCCGAACTATTTGGCTGGTTTTTGTGGCTTTCTGATTGCTTGTCTTTCTATATTTGGAGTTAAAAGGCATAGATTTCCAATTATACTTGATCTTATTATGTTAGTTTTTACATTGCGTGCCAAGGCATTAGCTAATGCCGCTGTCTACCTTTGTCTGTTTTATTTCATTTATGTTCGCTACTCAAAAGTGAAGTTTTATCACTATGTTTTGATGGGCTGCCTATCCGTTTTTTTTGCATGGTCTCAGATTGCTTTCTACCATATAACTCATCTGGAAAACTCTGCTAGATCTGTTATGTTAATGACTTCATTTATAATTTTATATGATTATTTTCCTATTGGAACAGGATTTGGAACCTATGCTTCCCACAGTGCTGCTGCAAATTATTCCCCTGTATATTATAAATATGGCTTTTCAGATTACTATGAGTTGCGTAATTCACCAGTTGGTACTTTTTTTGACGACCAGTTCTGGCCCATAATTTTGGGGCAAACTGGATTTATTGGTTTTATTGCTTATGCAAGCTATCTATTGATTCTTATGGGAAAAATCAATAAGCTAGCTTCTATTAATCGAGAAGCTTATTTTTCATCTCTTTTTGTGTTTCTTTATCTTATGATTAGTACAATGGCAGATCCTGGTTTCAATAATACTATTGCGGTACCTCTAGCTTTAGCGCTAGGATTTGCCTTTAATATACCTAAGTATGAAAATAATTTAGAAGTTAATCAATTAGAAACATTCTCTTAGTTGAAAAAACAATGATTATTAATTATAAAACATTGATAGAATCGTAATAATGCCCTCTTTTTTAAAGGGGGATGTCAGGCTTAAGCCTGACAGGGGGATTTTAACAATAATAAAAACCTCTCTGTTTCGCTAATGCTCAACATCTCCCCTTAAAAAGGGGAGTATTTTAGGGTTTATTTCATCTCTAAAAAATGTAACGAATTATTTAACTTTTACAAATAATAGGACGGTAAAAGAATTATGATTTCTGTGATTTGTTGCTATAATAATGAAGAACAATTCAAGACTTTCTCAGATAATCTTAAAAAACAAAATGTTCTATATGAGCTAATTCCGATAGATAACAGAAAGCATATATTTAAAAGTGCGGCTGCTGCGTTAAACTACGGAGCTGAAAGGGCTTCTGGCGATATACTGGTTTTTTCTCATCAGGATATTCTGTTTCTATCAAAAGAAAGTTTAGAATTGTTGACGGAACCAATTATAAATAATCTTCAACAGGAAGTAATATCTGGTGCTTTCGGTGTATTTCTAGAGGATGGTTTGACCAAAGGAACAAAAGACCACTCTGTCGCAAAATCTGTGGATGAATGTTTATTTGCTATGAGTAGAAGGACTTGGGAGAAAAATCCTTTTGATGAACAGATATGCGATGGATGGCATTTGTATGCTGTTGAACTTTGTTATAGAATTAGACAGCAGGGTGGGAAAGTTATAGGGGTAAACTGTTGTGTTGAGCATCTTTCTGAAGGAAATATAGATTCTGTCTATATGATGGTATTTAGAAAGTTAATAAAAAAATACAGTGATTTTGAGTATATCATTACTACCTGTAAAACAATGCCTACTAGCTTGATTTATTTCTGGTTATATTATCCATTATGGCGATTTAAAAAAGCACTGTTTGGCAATTATCATTTGATGGCAAAATGTCGAGAAATTATAAATCCACAAAGATAATGGATAAAATATATAATTGAATTTAAAAAGAATACTAGAAAAAATATCTGCTTCGGCTGGAAGGCGTGATAACAGCACGAGAAATGTAACTGTTTCTCTTGCTGTTTCTATTCTTTCCTTAATTTTGTCCTTTTTTAGTCGAACTGTATTTATAAATAAACTTTCAGCCGAATATTTGGGGCTTAGTGGTTTATTTTCCAACATTCTAAGTTTTCTTTTTCTTTCAGAACTAGGAATAGGTAATGCTTTTAGTTTTGCTCTTTATAAACCTTTGAAAGACGGAGATAAAGGTAACCTTTCCTCCATTATGGCGTTATTCCGCAAACTTTATCATATTGTCGGAATGATAATTCTAGTTACAGGTTTGCTTATTACACCTTTTCTGTCCTTCTTTTTAAAGAACGAACCAGAGAATATTCCAGACATCCAATTATATTTTGTTGTTATGGTGGTTGGAACGGCACTGTCATTTCTCTTTTCCTATAAAAGAATACTGCTTATTAGTGACCAAAAGGAGTATATTTCTAATCTTATATTTGGAATATTTAGATTTCTAGCTGCTGCGTCACAGATAATCATTTTGCTGTATACTGGCTCTTATTTTTGGTATCTCATTGCTATGATTGGTTGCGGTCTTATGGAGAATCTGACTGCTGCATATGTTGCCAATATTCTATATCCATTTCTTTCAGATAAAAATCCTGCTCCTCTTAGTATAGAAGATAGAAAGGAACTGAAGAAGAATACCTTTGCGATTTTCATGCACAAGATTGGTGGAACACTTGTATTCTCTTCGGACAATATTATTATTTCTAAGTATGTAGGCTTGATTCCAATCGGTCTTTATTCAAACTATGCATTAATCATAACTTCTATTGATGGAATTCTTAATAAGGCTATGTTAAGTCTTACTGCGAGTATTGGCAATTTAATGACGAGCTCAGATTCGGATTATCAACAGAAGATTTTTTCTCATGTGCTACTTTTGAACTGCTGGATTTATGGAGCTGCATCAGTCTGTTTGCTCTGCCTAATGGAACCATTTTTGAATCTATGGATTGGTTCAAATTACTTGCTTGAAAATACTGTTTTAATATTAGCGATTCTAAGCTTTTATATTACAGGAATAAGAAAAACTCTTTTGATATTTAAGGATGCTTCTGGCATTTTTACTCAAGACAAATACAAGCCTTTGATAGAAGGATTGGTAAACATTCTTGTATCTATTCCGTTGGCAATTCATTTTGGAATACAGGGTGTTATTTTAGGCACAATTATTAGCACTTTGTGCGTGGCATTTTGGTTTGAAGCATTTGTCTTTTTTAGGAATCGATTCCATCGAGGGTTTGGGGAATATCTTTTTGTTCAGCTTCGTTTCATTCTTCTGAATTTTATCATTGCTTCACTCTGTTGTTTTCTCTGTAAATTCATAAATCTGAATCCATTATGGAATTTGCTTGTTAGAATTCCTATTTGTCTAATAGTTCCAAGTTTTATATATTTAGTTATTTTCAGAAAAACTGAAAGTTTTGCATATTTCCAGGATTTGATTTCCCCATATATCAAGAAGTTCGGAATCAGACTTGGGCAAAATCCAAATCGTGAGGTATAAAATATGAGAGTAATGTGGTTTTCTATTAATGGTTCAATGTTTGAGTTAGAACGATTCAGTGGAGGCTGGGTGTCTTCTCTAGAACAAGCTATGTATAATAGCTTTGGTGAAAAAATGAATTTGGCAGTAGTATTTGAGACCATTAATGACTTGCCTGAAAAAATCGAGAAAAATAAAACTATATATTACCCAATAAAGAAACAAAGAGTACTTCGTTCTATTCTTAAAAGTCGTGTGAATGCTTATAACAATTGGAATAACATAAAACAATCATTTATTAAAGCGGTTAATGATTTTCAGCCTGATATAATTCATTGTTTTGGCTCGGAATGGACTTATGGAATGATAGTGGAAGATGTTTCAATCCCTGTTGTAATACATATGCAAGGCTTTTTGAACATTTACTATCCCTCTGTCAGAATGAACATAAAAGAAAAATGTAAATGGCAGAATGTTTTAGATATACGTTATTTAATCTCTAGGATGATTGTAAAACGTTGGGAAGAGAGTTGTATGAGATTGGAACGAAAAATTATGTCTTCAAATTCCTACTTTATGGGTCGTACAGAATGGGATAATATGATTGTTCGTCATTATTCT
>CAJOQX010000066.1 GCA_905236865.1 Candidatus Rifleibacteriota bacterium | reverse complement strand
GTTTCGGTAGTTGTTTCTGTTTCGGTAGTCGTTTCTGTCATACCGTTAAAAGGATAAGTAAAATTATATACATCATTATATTCAACTTTTGGTTGAGCACCAGTACTTAATTGGTTTATACCATAAAGTCCTTTGGAAAGATTGTTTGTATATGTAATAATATTATTTTTTATTGTAGGATTATTATTTGCAGGTATTTCAACTCCGCTAATACAATCAATGGTATTATATTCAAAGTAATCATCACCCATAAGAGAAACACCTTGACCACAACTATAGAAAAGATTATTACGAATATTTGACCCCATAGAAATCATTCCTACATCACAGTCTCTAACAGTATTCCCTTTTATATTTAAAGAAGTAGAAAGACCTAAATCTAATCCGACACCACAATAACCTATTTCACAGTTTTCTATGGAAGGTGAAGAACCATCGCTTTTTATTCCTGTATCAGCAAACATAACAGTACAATTTCTCATAATGTTTTCTGCTTGAGTAGTGCCGTAGAAAGTGATTCCACCCCATACGCTTTTTCTTGGAAAGCTTTCGGCAGAAGTAAATCTTATAGGATTAGATGGAGTTGCAGAAGCGATTAAACCTCCTTGAATGATTAATTCACTCATTGAAGCACCCAAAGAGTCAGATATTATCGAAGAAGTGGAAAATCTAACTTCCACACCAGAGTCTATAGTAAGTATTGCTCCACCTTTTACTCTTATATCACCATTGATAATAAAAGGACTGTCTACTATTTTCCAATTTCTATTTTCATCTAGAATACCTGGAGTTACGACAGAACGAACTTCAGAAGGGCTACTCTCATTTCCTGCAACATCTACAGCTTTTATGAAATAATAGTATTTTGTTGCTATTTTCAAACCTTCATCTTGGTAAATTACACTAGCTTCTTGGTTTGGTATAGGTGAACCATTTACTTTTATATAATTGCTATTAGCACTATCTGCTCTATATAAGTTATATCCAGCTAAATCATCTTCAGAATTACTAATCCACATTAAATCTATTTTTTCGCTTTCAGTAGCAACTCCAGCATAAAACCCTGTAGGAATTGCTGGGGCATCGCCTGTTGGAGTAGTGAATTGATAATCAGATGATATACCTTCATTACATTCAAAATCTCTACCTTTAATTCTGAAATGATAGGTCTGCCCTGGTAAAAGACTTGTTAAATCTAAACTGTGAGAAGTTACCATACCTGTATCGGAGGCAATCATGGTATATGTGAGTCCAATAGAACCAGTTGCATACTCTATTATAGAATCAGCAGCTTCATTTGTATTCCAAAGAATGGTTGCTGTATTTTCTGTTAAACTAGCAATCTGAACATCTGTTATTAATGGCGGTAAACCATCTGAAACTTTAAAAGTTAAATCACAATTTTCTGTTGTTTCGCCTTGAACGACATCAACAATTATTATAACAGTTTTGCCGTCATGGGTTGCTACTACTTTATATTGTCCTGGTGAAAGATTTGCCAACACATACTGCCCAATATGGTCTGTTACTGTTGATGGGCTTCCACCATATATCTCTACTTTAGCACCAGAAAGAACTTTTCCATTTGTATCATAGACTTTACCTGTTATATTTCCACGAGCAGCTTTGCTTTTTTTTACTTTGCTACAACCGCTCATAGTTATAACAAATACCACTGCTACTATTAAAGCAATGATTTTTGTTAAGTTCTTCATTAGTGCCTCCAAATCAACATCAAACAACAACTACCAATAGCAATAAAAACTTCTTTTATTAATTGTTTAGAAATTCAATAGCACTGAATAACTGTGCTATACTTTTTCCTGAATATTCTGGTTCTAATTCTTTTGCAAAATCTAATTGTGTTTGAGAATTTTCTGTATCTCCTGTAGCTGCATAAGCATAAGCTAACATTGCATGAACTTCAGCGTTTGTTACGCCAGTTGCTCTTGTTGGTGTATATGTAAAGCGTGGTTTACCTTTTCCAAGTTGAACATAAAGAACATTGATAGCATCTTCCATATCGGTTAAAGTTGCTTGTTGAATATATCCAGCAGCTAATCCAACTTTTGCATCATCGCTTAAATCTGCAGCCAATTGGAAATATTTCATACCGTCTTTTAATCTTCCATTAAAAGTTTTAGCCCATCCGATACCGTTGTTTGCTTCAGCTCTTTCACTATCTGTTGGGGTATCTGCCAAGACATCGTTAAAAAATTTAATCGCACTATCGTATTGTCCTTTAGAAATATATTCCCAACCAGTATCGTTATATACGTTTCCTCTTACAATAGGTGTTCCTGTATCATAAGAGCCTGTTCCTTCACCATTAACACCACCACTACTGCAACCTGTAACACCCATAAGTATAGGCGTAGCTAGAAGTAGCATTATAAAAATCTTTAATGAGTTTTTCATAAAGCCTCCGATAATAATAGCTATCTTTTTTATCGGCAGATTTGAAAAAAAAAGTATACTTAAAAAGTTTAATAACTAAAATATTTTTCTTTTAAAAGTCTTTTCAATAAAGGGGTTTTATAGATTTATAAAAAAAAATAAAAAAAATGAAAAAAAAAGCTAAACTTTTTAGCCCTTAATGACGATACGATATATAGGGAAAAAATTTATTATAAAAAATATAAAAAAATAGGGAATAAAGTTAGGAGAAAAAAATTATGTTATGTCCACAATGCAATGCACCAATGTCCAAACATTCTCACAATGGTCTTCAATCACCATACTTCACTCTCAATTGCAGTCACTGCAAGTTCGTCCTTTTCTACAGAGGGCAGTTCAACTTCAAGGAAGTGGCTCTAAGCTAATGAATACTATTTTTTGTTTTCCGAAGTTTGAGCTATAGCCATTTTGCGTTGCTCAACTTCGGATGTGTCAAAACGAATTTCATCTTCAAGTTTAGCAAAACCTTGACCTAAAACTTGTCTTGCATCTGCTACAATAATAAAAGCTTTCGGATCAAATTCGTAAACAAGAGTTCTTAAAAGCGGTAACTCTCCACGTTTAATTGCAGTCATTAAAATATTCGTTTTCTTTCCAGAATAAACACCTGTTCCTTCTAAGGTAGTAGCACCTCTTCTTAAGTCTTCTATTATTGCCCAACCTATAACATCTGGTTCAGAAGTAAAAACAAACACGGTTCTAAAATTTGAAACTCCTTCAAGAACCATATCTATTGCTTTACTAGATACATAAACATAAAGTAAGCTATACATAGCAATATGCATACCTTTAAAATAGGCACAAGCTAGTAATACTGCTATGTTAAGACACAATGAAACATGAGCGATTGGCAACTTATAAGCAAAATGTATAATTTGCGTGATTATATCTGTTCCGCCAGTTGTTCCACCAGATTTAAAAATTAGTCCCATAGCCACCCCTGATGCTACACCACCAAATATAGCTGTCAAAAACAAATCGTTTGTTAGTGGCTTTATAATAAAATGGCTTTCTAATGTATCTAAAAATGATAGAACTGGAGTAATTTCTGCAAAGTGGTAGGCTCCCATCATCAAGTCAGTTGCAATTGAAGAAATAATCGTTACGTAGATGGTTTTCCAAGCTGTTTTTTTACCAACCATCTTTACTTGCATTGCAACAAGAACAATGTTTCCTAGAAGAATGGTTAAACCAATTGGAATCTGCTTTATTCCGTATAAAATAGTAGCAACACCAGTTAAACCAATTGGAACTATATGATTTGGGGCAGTAAAAGCGGCTACACAATAACCTAAAAGCCAAGAACCAAAAGTTAAATAAATAAAATCTAAAAAACGAAGAGAGTCTTTTGCTTTTTCCATGATAAAATAATATAACTTCGACAGCTAAATAAAGAAAATCTATTTTTTAATTCTTCATTGAAAGCCATAATTGTAAAATATAGCAAGTCAATAATTTCTTTATTTATTTGTCGAAGTTAAGACAAACTTCTTTTATTCGTGATACCAAATATCTATCGCTATAGCTGAAGCTAAAGTTACCATTGCCAAACTAGTATCTGGAGTTTCAGCAAGCATTTCTATATCGTAATCATCAGCAGTAGTCAATGTTTCACGCAAAAAACCGCCATAGCAATGTTTTATGGTAGCAATTTCCTTACCGCTCACATCGTTAAATTTGAAATCATTGAACCGCCAATTTCCTGTAATAGAACCAATAACTTGTTCTCTTTCATCTAAAACTTCTATAAAAGGCTTTAAAAAGCAGGAATTGGATTTTAAAATACACAATAAACGTCCATCAGAGGATTTAACAGTGAAAGATGGTTTAATTATAGCAATTGGTTGATACATTTCTAGAATTTTAGTGCCTTCACTAGAAACCATCTCTAATTTAACTGGAAGTAAAGTTTTGTCTAGAAAAGCTTTACCAATTACAGTTCCAATTCCTGACTTTTCATCAACAGCGGCCAACCCACAGCCTGATTCAGGATCAGAAATCATATAAGATTCATTGACACTAGTAGCACCAATTGCTTGATTAATATGATATTTCCTTTTGTAAGCTATAGTGGCCATTTGTTTTAATCTCCTTACCAAATAGAAGCTGTTGTTTTACCAGACCATTCAAGTGCTTCAATTCCTGATTTTGTAGCAAAATCGAGCATATCGCCAAAAACTTCTGTGTTAATAGCTGCTTTTATATTAGCAGATGTAACATCAGCACCTGGTTTTAAACCAATTTTATCAAAGTTTTTCTGCCAAGCAGCTCTTTGATTTGCATTAGCTGTTTGCCAAGCTGCACGGATGAGATACCAAGTTAATTGGAAGTCTTCCAAAATACTTCTTTCTTCATCAGTATATTTGGCAAAATTAGTTCTAACACGCATTGCAGCGGTATTAATAGCTAATTCATTTGGCCATATAGGATTTTTGGTGTTTGCTACAAAAGCAAGATATTCTGCTAGAGCTTCGATAGATTGTCTAGTAACATAAATATCACCATAGCCGACAACTCTTTTACCAAGATTATCTCTGATTTTTAGATATTGAACAGCTGCAAGGTCTTTTTGTTTTTCAAGAGCCTTTGCTGTATAATAAAAATCTTTTTCGAGTAATTGTCTTACTGGTTCAGCATCTTTTGGAGTCAACTTATTAAGAGAATCAACCAATTCTGTTACACTAATAAAATCATTAAGTTGGTCGCTATCCATTTGTTTGATTTCATCTGTAATAGCTTTAAGATAAACTTGTTTTTGAGCAAGAGTCATTCTGCTTATAAGAACATATTCAAGAATTCTAATATGATAATCAACAATTTTACCTGTTACAGCAGGGTTTGAAGAACCTATATAAGCGTCATTTAAACCGTTATTTACATCAGCAGAAAAAACAGGAGCTATACAGCTAAAAACAAAAGCGAAAAGAACAAACAACAGACTAAAGTTTTTCATTAATTAACCTCCGTCAATATGTATATATAATATAGATTTTATGAAAAAATAGCAAGATAGATTGAAAAATAGATTATAAAAATTATCCCCCTTGCTAATTAGATAAAAATTGTTTATAATCACCAAACATTATTATTGAGGGTAAGCAAATGGCACCAAGAAAAACAACAAAGGTTGATAACAACGAGATTTTAGATAAAGTATCAGAATTAGTGCAATTCGCTAACGAAAATAAACTTACAGAATTAGAAATTGATACAGAAATTTTTGGACTTAAAATAAAAAAACATTCTAAAAATATCTCTATGCCGATAGATTTATCATTGCTTGGCAATTTAGGGGGAGGTCAAACTCCACAATCAGAAGTTTTGCCAGAAGTAAAACAAGAAAAAATAGTTTATAGTTCAGATAAAATATTAACTGCACCTCTAAATGGTATTTTTTATCGTGCCAAAAGCCCAACTTCTCAGCCTTTAGCAAAAGAAGGCGATTATGTTTCACCAGGTAGTGTTGTTTGTTTAGTTTCTTCATGTAAAAATTTGAACGAAATTGTTTCTGATAAATCTGGTAGAATTGCTAAATTTCTTGTTGCTAATGAAGATAACGTTGCAAAAGGCGATGCTATTGTATTGCTAGAATAAAAGAGTTTTAAATGAAAAATGCCGGCTTTTTAAACCTGCCTCCTTGGAAAGATAATTTTCAGGAAATTTTGATTAAATTAGGTCGCAGTGATTTATTAAAACTTCCTTTGCTTGGCAGGGAAAATTCTGACAATGTTTGGTCTGCATTTGATTACGATGAGTTTTTTTCTATTGTGCAGATGGGTATCTTTTTTTCTGGAAGACCAATTCAGAATTTTCCAAGTAAAATAATAACTAGCAATGCTTCGTTAGCTTTGGAACGTTTAAAAAACAAACACTTTAAAGACACTTTTTTTTCTGCTGCAATAGGCGGAACTTTTCCTTTTTTAAAAATGCTTTTGGATAGCAGTATAGCTAAACCAACCAAGTTTTATGTTCAAAATGATGCTTTTTCTGGTTTGGTATTATCTATAATGGAAAAAGAAAACAAAAGTTTTGATGAAGCAGTATGTGATGCTCGTTGGAAAGGAGCTACAGATGATAACAGCAATTTTAGTTTGCATGGTATTTGTTGCCGTAATCGTCTGGTATTGCAAATAGCTGAAATTTTCGGTTGTTATATAAATCCAGATAAAATTATTTGCAGAGGAATCAGTAGTTTATCAAAAATCGATATAGCTATAGCAAAAGAACTTGGTATGTCTATCAGGCTAATCGGTATAGCAGAATATGACGGAAATTCTTTAAAAGCAGCTGCTGAACCTTGCATAATTCCTTTAAGCTATTTTCTAGCACAAGCAAAAGGTGGTTCAGAAATTATATACTTAAAAACAGAAGATGGACAATCTCATGTTTATGCTTGTCCTGGCTCTTCGCATGAATCTATTGTCAGAGGAATAGTTAGTGATATAGATCTTGCTTCTAACCAGGAAAAACAAGAACTTAAAACAATAGACAATATTGATGATTTCAAAAATAAATTTTATTTAAGATTCAATCTTATAAATCTTACAGATACATTGGCGGAACTTCTAAAAATATTTGCTCAAACAGATATTGAGATAGAAAAAATATATCAGCCAAAAATAGTTTATGAAAATTTGGAAAACCAACAACTTGTTTTACTGACTCAGCCAATTACTAGAACTCGCTTAAATCAAGCACTAGATAAAATTTCCAACACAATGAAACTTGTTTCTTTAAATGCTGATTTCAGAATTATAGACAGAGGTTAAGATGTTCAAAAACGGTCAAGTTTTGATACAAAAATTTGGTGGTTCTTCTGTTGCCTCTGTTGAAAGAATAAAAAATGCCGCTTTAAAAATAGCAGAAAAAGCCAAAAGAGGTCTTCCAATGGTTGTAGTTATATCAGCCATGGGAGACACTACCGATGAACTTATTGCACTTATCCACAAGATATCCACATTTCCTGATAGAAGAGAATTAGACCATGTTATGGCAACAGGTGAAATGGTAAGTGCTTCTTTGATGGCTTCGGCTTTGACAGAACTAGGCATAAAATCAAAATCATTTAATGCTTTTAATTTACAGCTATTTTCAGAATTATGTGGAAGTGATTATTGTATCACAAAAATCGGTCGTCAAAAAGATTTTGAGGAATTTTTACAACCAGGTTCTGTAGCTGTTGTAGCTGGCTTTCAAGGAATAACCGATGAAGGTGATTTAACAACACTTGGTCGTGGAGGTTCTGATTTAACGGCGGTAGTAATGGCACGTGAGCTAGGCCAGAAAGTTTGCGAAAAATATACAGATGAAGATGGAGTTTACACTGCTGACCCAAGAATAATTCCTACTGCTGGTAAAGTTTGGCATTTGAGTTACGATGAAATGCTTACTTTGGCAAATTTTGGAAATGGAATACTTCACCCTAGAGCTATTTCTTTGGCTAAAGAATCCGACATAAGAATCCACGTTCGTTCAAGCTTTTCAAATGTCGAAGGTAGTGTTATAGGTCCAGACGGCGATGATTCTGTTCCTATAAAAAGCATAACCTACTGTAACAAATTTGTTTATATTAGAATTATAGGTTTGTCACAAAAAGCTATTGATTCGATTTTAAAAGAAAAACTGCCTTTTGAAACAGCTGTTGTAGAAATAGATAGCGATAGTATTTCTTTTGGTTTCCCAAGAAGTGAATCTTTTGAAGCTATTACTTATTGTTGGGAAAAAGCCGCAGAGTTAGAAGCTGAAAGAGTGGAATGTTTTTCTGAATTAACTACCATATCGCTTGTAGGTTCTGGATTTCTTTTTAACAAAAACTTGGTAAAAGAGTTTTTAGATATTGCAGAAAATTCTTTTTGTATAATCAAACAATATGATAATTTAAGGCTTAGTATAGCTGTTACCAAAGAAAACCTTTCAAAAATTTTGGCTATACTTCATTCAAAGCTCCAAGAGATAAATAAGGCATAGACAGTATAAGCCTAAATATCACCTACCACATACCACGACAAAGGGCTATAGGTTAGTAGTAAAAACAAACTTCAGCATTGAAAATCTAATAATATTAATAATTTTCTCCAGCTAAAATAATCCTCTCATCTCTTTTACTCTAACCGAAAAAGCTTGGGTTTCTCCAAGCTTTTTCAGATTTTAAAATCTAGAATATAATTCTGTGAAGTAAAGATCTACATTCTGTTCGGGAACATCTTTTGCTTCAACTTTCATATTCTGGTAGCAAAGTTTAAGTCTAGTATCTTTGTTTAACCTATAAGTATAGTTGAATGTAATTATATTAGCCTTTACATCTTCAACGTAGTATACAAATGGGTTACCCATAGCAGCAGACATTATTGGACTAAATATTCTGTTGAAATTGTTTTGCTTTAACTGATAATCGTTTTCTAAGTAATCATAGGCAAGTCTGAAGTGATGTCTGTCATCATCAAGAGTATAACCAATTTCTAGCTTGTAATCGTGTAAATTCTGGAAAGGTTGATTAGTGTTGTCGTTGTTAGCCATTCCTGCAAGATAAAGGTCTTCAAATATGGTTTGGTCGCCCATGCAATAGTCGTTAAAGTTATCAACATTGATGTTAGCGTTAGATTCATCATTTGCATAAGTATAGGAAAACTTAACAGTCAACTGCTTATTAGCGTCATACTTTAAAGCGACGTGACCTAATAAACCTTCTGCATCTTCATTAGGACCATTGCCATTTTCTATTTTGCTTATTACAGCAGCTAAATCATAAGAAAATTTATCAAGTTTTTGAGTTAATTTTCCATAAGAACCTAATTCAACTCTGATTTCCTGATTTTTGTCAGGATTTCCGTTTACATCAACAATTCTATTACCTAGTTCGTCATAAGCCCTATCATTGTAATATAGTCCTAAATAAAGATTATGACCTTTGTAGTTGTAATCTGCATTTATGTTCCATATATTGAAATAATCCTTGTTTTGCTGTCGGTCAAAGAAAATATTAAACGCCAAATCCACATCTCCAACTTTTCTTGTATAATTAACAGCGTCCATATAGTTGTAAACAACAAAACCATGACCGTGCTGAAACCAGTCACGACCAAACTTGAAATCTCCTCCTAAGTTGAACATATCATTTACTTTCAAATAAGCAATTTCCACATCAACAGTAGCCTTATTGTTGCCATCCCATTCGTTTAAACCGTTGTTGCCAATTATGTTCCATCTAGCTCTTGCAGAAACGTTTTCATCAATATCGGCATCAAGTTGCAGTCTCAAACTTGTTTCCGTCCTGTGGCGGTGGTCTTTACCGTAATCTACATTGTTTAGACTGCCAAGATTATGAACAAGACCGTAGTTTCTAACAAGCACATCACCAGAAAGCTTGACTTTGTCGAGACTTCCATTTTTCAGTGTATCTTTAATACCATCTGCTTCTATTCTTAAGCCAGATACTTCTTCTTTTACTTTCTGCATATCCTTTTCAATATCTGTTACTTTTATACCAATTCTAGAAAGATCATCTTCAAATTCATTACAGAGTTTTTCAAGAGATTCGAAGTCTTCTTTGGTGACAGTATCGAATCCTCTCTGTTCAAGACTTGCTAAGATTCTTGAAAGAAGAAGAGCAAGATGATAACGGCTAGCATTTAAGTTACCTTTAAATTCTCCATCAGGGAAACCTTGTATGTAGCCTTTTTGAACCATCTCGTTAATTGCTTCATAAGCCCATTGGTTTGATGGAATATCGGGGAAAGGTTCTGCAGTTGAGATAGCTGCACTAGCTAATAATATTAGAGCTGTATTGAAAATTATATTTTTATTCATTTTGTTTTCCTTAAATTATTAGGGTATAGGGGTGACTTAACTAGAGCAAAATTATGATTAATGCTATAAATCATTGAATATAATAAAAAACATAGTTTTTCTCTGGTTATGTCACCACCCCGTCAGACATTCGTCTGACACCCCTCCTCAATGAGGGGCTTTAGTAGACTTCAACCTTAGCAATAGAAAAGTGACAATATTCCACGTTAGAGGTTTAGTTACCGAACAGATACTTCGCTAGAGCCATCTGCTGTTACTAAAGTAATCTTGCCACCTTCGCCTGCAAATTGTGCAAATCTGTCAGAATCATCCATTTTCTTATTATTAACTATTCCCTTAAAGATACTGCCTTTTATCTTTGGAGATTTTTCATTGGTGCAGTCGATAACAAATACAAAAGTAAAATCATTGCCATAGAACGATACAGCACAAATAATATTGTCTTTTGCTGTAATATTGCTTTCTATCTTTTTAGAATCTTTGGTTTCTTTTCTTTCAAACTTAGCTATTTTTTTACCGTTCTTTTCAACAACTTTCAAAGTTTCGTTACCATCATTATTCTTGGTTGGTTTTATTGCTTCTGACTTTTCTAAGTCTTCATCTGCTTCTGAAACAGCTACTTCGATAGAGTTAGAATCATCATCCAAACCTTCTGGAACAACTATTTCAACTGTTGGCAGAGAAGCTGGAGCTTGTTTATCTTTTTGAGATTTACCATCTAATACAAGCTTACCATTTTTTACATTATAAGTTCTTTCAGACTTGGTGCCGTCTTTTTCAACGCCTTTTACTACTAATTGAGCACCTTCGCAATTGTTATTTGCAATAACATCAACATTTGTTGCTGTTATATCAACTGTCTTGAAGTTGAATTCCAAAAGATTTTCTTTGTCTTTGACTATATAGTTACCGTTATTAACAAGATTTAAAGTAGCAGTTTTGGTGTTAATATCGCAATCAGCTTTGATG
>CAJOQX010000065.1 GCA_905236865.1 Candidatus Rifleibacteriota bacterium | reverse complement strand
GTTGCCATTTAGACTTTATCCCCTTTTATTTGACGTTATTATAAGTATATAAATTAATCAGACTTTAATCAAGTTTGTTTAAGCAAACACCATAACCACAACAAAACCACAACATAACAGACACATTAAATTTTCTTTTCTAGATTGCCACGCCAATTTCAGATGTTCGAAATGACACTTATAG
Source organism: Candidatus Rifleibacteriota bacterium (assembly GCA_905236865.1). Lineage (GTDB taxonomy): Bacteria > Muiribacteriota > Ozemobacteria > Ozemobacterales > Ozemobacteraceae > RUG334. Next base: position 2,067 of record CAJOQX010000065.1, on the reverse strand, counting down.
CACTAACACTGGTTGTTACAATAACTACAACAAAAACCAACTACAATAAAAACAGTTGACGATTTATTATATTATAAATACAATTAAAGTGAACCACTGAAAGCACGTATGTGTCGTAGGTGGTGTTTTTATTTTAGATTTTTTTCAACAACTGAACCATTGTCTTATCGTTATATGAATCTCTTACAAATTCATAAAAACCGTTGTCTGAATAAAATTTTAATAGTTTTTCATTTTCTTGACATTCTATAAGAATAATTCTTCCACCTAATGATGAAATTACAGACTTTATAATAGAATTTGCATAAGTTAATAGTTTTTTCCCCGAAATAGGATTATTGGCAATATTAGAGTTTTTTGCCAATTGACCTATTAAAAAGCAAGGTATTTCTTTAATAGGTATACCATGTATCTTACCTCTAAAACCGTCTAGTTCCTTCCTAGCATGAACAGATAATTCATCGGGTAAAATCAAAACTTTTAAAGATAAGGTAAAATAGCCTAAAACTACTATTGGATTTTCTGAAAATTCTTGATAATCACAGAACAAATAGGTTCTTGATTTAGATACTTTTTCAAAATCAACAGCTTTATTTCTTAAGAAAAACTCAATATCCTTGTCTTTATCACATGAAAAAGAAGACAATATTCTATTTAATGAAGTATCATCTTCTTTAAATTTACTTATTAAGGTTTTAAGCGGGACAAACATTTGTCTAAAATCTTTTCACTTCGCTTTATTTCTTCTTGAACAAAGACCTCTTCTGATTGATTATTATCTTCTGGTTCTGATTCAATTATTTCTATAATTTTCTTTATTGCATTAGGGTCTGTAATAAAAAAGGATTTATCAAATGTTTCTGTAGCCATCACATTTTATCTCCTTTCATTATTATATATATTAAGTATATAAATTTATAAGTTTTTAATCAAGTCGTTTTAACGAAACCTATTTTTAACCTATATACTTTCTATGAGCCAATTTTACATTACTCTGCTTAACCATTGCATATTGAAGAGTGGTGTCTATACGTTTATGACCTAGAAGCTGTTGAAGCTGCTCTATTGGCATACCCTTGTCGATAGCTTTCGTAGCTAGGGTCCGTCTGAATTTATGGGGGTGAACCTTTGCTATGCCTAGCTTTTGCCCATTTTTGCGTAGCCTTACCTCGATGCCACTTATTGTCAATCTTTTATGAGGATACTTCAAAGATACAAAAAGTGCAGGGTTATCGTCAACCCTAGATTCTAAATAATTAAGAAGGTGTATCTTTGTTCTAGCATCAAAGTAGACCACACGCTCTTTAGAGCCTTTACCAAATACGACACATTCTCTCTCGTTAAAATCAATATCATCTCTGTTCAATAGCACCATTTCACCAATACGCATACCAGTAGAAGCAAGCATATCTGTTATAGCAACATCACGACTAGTAAGATTGTAATCCCTCAATATTTCTAGATTTTCATCAGAGTAAGTCTCTTTAATATTTCTTTCAGTTCTTACCTTATGAATACGTCTGACAGGGCTTTTTATAATATAGTCTTCGTCTTCAAGCCAAGCAAAGAAGCTGGAATAAATACGTCTAAGATTATCTACTGTAGTATGGCTTGCGTTATGGACTTCGTGATAATTGGATAAATACAGTCTTAAATCGTCAGTGGTTATATCTTCTGGCTTCTTATCTACATAGTAAAGCATTTGTTTTATAGAGGTTTCGTAGTAATGCAATGTCTTTAAAGAACAGCCTTCTATCTTTTTAGCTTCTATAAACTTTGCTGTTAAATCTATATTTTCAATGCTTTTGGTATTATCTATTTTAGACAACTTTTGTTTTAAGACTATTTCTAGCTTCTTTATTTGTTCCGTATTTAAAAAGGTTGAAGCAGAGAGCATTATCTGTTTTATTAGTTCCTTCATCGTAAATCTCCTTTTTATGAAGATACGGAAAAACAGCATATTTTACTTACTGGTAGTTGGATAAATAATAATTTAATGTACTACTTGTTGTTATTGTTGTTGGTTTTTATTGTAGTTGTTGTAACAGTCTGTGTTATCTCCATAAC
>CAJOQX010000064.1 GCA_905236865.1 Candidatus Rifleibacteriota bacterium | reverse complement strand
TTGTGGTGACGGTCGTATTGCTGCTATGAATATTGTAGCAAAAGCTGGTCAGGAATTTGGAATTAAGCCGATGAAGGTTGACAAAGGCTTGTCTGTTGCTGAACGCATGAGAAGAAGTGCAACCAAGATTAAAGGAATTAGAATTCCTGAAATTCCAGTTGCTGAACGCTGTGGTCTAAATAAGGTAGTTATTCGTGAACTTACTGACGAAGAAGCAAAAGCTGAAGCTAGTCGCTGCTTGTTCTGTAATGATGTTTGTAACGTCTGCGTAAGCGTATGTCCAAACCGTGCTAATCGTTCTTACACTATTAAGACTGGTGACTACCCAATCTATAAGAGCAAAAACAAGATGGGTACTCTAGTTCTTGAAAAAGAAGGAACTTTGAGACTTACTCAACCAAATCAGGTTCTCAATATTGGTGACTTCTGTAACGAATGTGCAAACTGCACTATGTTCTGTCCATCTGCTGGTGACCCATACAAGCAGAAACCAAAATTCTATCTGACTGAAGAAAGCTTCAAAGCTGAAGAAAACGGTTATAGAATTTCTGGAAACGTTCTTCGTGAAAGAGTTAAAGGCAGAGAATACAGTTTGGAAGAAAGAGATGACTGCTTGTTCTTCAGCGGCAACCACATGGATGCTAGAATCAATAAAGAAACTTTCGTAGTTATGGAAGCTATACCAAAGAATGGTGGGGCACAAAGCTATTCTTTTGAAAACGCTATAAAGATGGCTATCCTTTACATGGCTGTAAAAGATCAGGCTTTCAACTTCTAAGTTAAGTTAATAAAAAAGGTGGCGGTAAATATTTATCGCCACCTTTTTTTATATAATAATATTGCATTGCCATGTAATTTCTATAATAACCTATTATTACATTTTTCAGTTTACCATTGATATAATTTTATGGTGATGATAACCTAATTGTTAGGAAATCATTATGTTTACAAAACGCAATATATTTATTATTTCTATAATCTTTTTTACTTCTTTGTTTATTGTTTTTGCCACATCTATAGCAGATGCACGTGCTGGTGGCGGTCATCGTTTCAGTGGCAGAAGGTCTTCTTCTAGAAGTTATAGCAGGAGTAGTTCTCGTAGAAGCAGTTCACATAGACGCTATTCGTCTAGCAGAAGATACTCTTCTAGTCGAAGTAGTTCAAGTAGTAGCTATAGTTATAACAAGTCATCTGAAAGTGTAGATATGTCAGATGCAGATGCAATTTTTGGATTTTTCTTATGCTTGTTAGGACATTCGTTTTTTTCTTTTTTTGTTGCTAAAATAATTCTTTCTTATAAGCTTTTTGATAATTTTAATGTGATTTTTATTGCTATATTGATTTTTACTTGTCCATGTTGTGTTTTTAACTGTTTTTTAGCTCCGTTTTTGATGTTATATTATTTAAATAATTCTTCGGAATTATCAAATGGTAGCAGCAACTCAAATTACAGCTTTAAAGAAGTTAATGATTTTTCTGCAATTACATCTAAAGACCCATCATTTAATAAAGATGAGTTTTTGGAAAGGGCAAAGAAAGCTTTTGTAATAGTTCAAGAAGGTTGGTCTAATCGTGATTTGAGTAAAGCTGAAGCATTTTTAGCAGATGGAACTTTTGAACAATTCCAAATTCAGATAAATAAAATGAAAGCAGACCATGAAATTGACTTGATGAAAGATCTCAATATAAAGAAAGCTAGTATCGTTCGTTTATCGAGTAAAGCTGGTTACGATTCTTTAAATGTTCTTTTTACAGTAAGAGCCGTTAATTATAGAATTGATGACAGAAATAAATCTTTCAAAAACGGCAGTATGAATCCAGAAGAATTTTCAGAAGTCTGGACATTTATGAGAAGAACAGGTTCTAAGACTATAAAGAACGGTCTAATAGAAGGTTACTGCCCTAACTGTGGAACAAAAGTTGAAGGAGCGAGACTTTCTAAGTGTCCTTCTTGTTCTTCTTTATTGCGTTCAGGTCAGCATGACTGGATATTGGCTGGAATTACACAGGCTAGCGAATGGAGAGATTCTAGTGTTTCTGCTCCTATTGCTTATAAGCAGATGGTTAATGCTGATAATATGTTAAATATTCCACATCTTGAAGACAAGCTTACTGTTTTATTCTGGCGTTTGGTTGAAGCAAACCGACTAGGTAATGCAGAACCTATTCTGAAGGTTTCTACTAACGATTTTGCGGAATCTTATGCTGCTTCAAAATATTCTGTGGCTTTTCCTAAATGTAATGAATGTGCTATAGGTTCTACAGAAGTAGTGGGCTTTATTACCAATAAGGAAAACTACGATTATTTATTAGGTCAGGTGGTTTGGGGCGGAATT
>CAJOQX010000063.1 GCA_905236865.1 Candidatus Rifleibacteriota bacterium | reverse complement strand
TTTTTATTGTTTGCTTTATTTTGGTTTATAACAAATTATTACCTTATGATTATTTTTAATAATATAAATATTAAAGTTAATTCCTTTTAGATATAGAGGTGCTTATGACTACTTTTAAGGAATACAGGAATGAAATTAATAAAATCTTTGCTCGCTATATCCATCATGGTTTCGTGGATTATTACAGTTGCAGGAGACTTGGTGGTGAGATGATAAATCTTGTAGTTGAAGCCACAAAAGAACTATCGTTTCGAGGTGAATACAAAGAACTTTTTGACCTTGTAAATAAAGGATTTTTGAAATGGAGTAAAACAGATAAGGATGACTCAGACGGTGAAACCCAAGACTTTACTTATTTTGTAAATAAAGCTTGGGATGTTATTTATGAAGCGAATAATTCTAATATTTCTCACAAAAAAATGTATGAGTGGTTTGAGAAACATCTTGATGGCTCACTAATAGATTACATGGAAGATTCCATCTATGAATATATAACACATCATTTTACTGAGTTAGATTTATTAAAAAGAAAGTTTTCCTTTTTTAATAATAAGATAGTTGAAGCACGGAAAGATAAAAAAGATTATTATCATGAATTCCTGATAACAAGATGTCAAGAAAATCTGCTTTTTGTAATGGCAGATATGAAAAAACCTATAACTGAGATTAGAAAGTATGCTTTAAGTATAAAATCTTCTTCCGTTAAAGAAATTATGGCAAAAATAGAGTATTTATATGGGAATATGGATGAAGTTATAACAATTTACGAAGATCTTGCTGCAAAAGAAGAAAATCGAGGCTACCCTTTAGAAAATTGGCATTTAAAGCTTATGGAAGTATATAAAGAATTAGGTGACAGTGATAAATATAAAAAAGAACTTCGTGCAGCATTAAAAATAAATGTTGGTGATAAAGAGCTATGGGAAGATTATAAAAGATATTATTCAAAAGAAGAATGGTCTAGAGAATGTGAAGAAATTTTTTCTGAAATAGACCCTGGGGACTATAATGCTTATTCATGGTATGAAATAGAAAAAAGTTATGATCTTATGATGGCGGCTTTGGAAAATACTTTTTTTAGTGATAAACTCAAAGCTTATGAAGGCAAACTGAAACCATTGTATCCTGAAAGATGCATTACATTACTTATCAAAGACACAGAGAAGATGGCATCTCAAGCCAATAATCGTAAAGCTTATAAACGAGTTGCAAAAAATCTATCATGGTTAAAAAAATACCCCGAAGGTGACAAAAAAGCTGAAGAACTTGCTGACAAGTTCCGTTTCATCTATAAACAGAAAAGTGCATTTATGGAAGAAATCTCAAAGTTTAAATCTTTGCTTGATAAATCAAATTGATTTGCCTAAATTATAATCGATTTCTGGGAATTCGGAGGATTCTATCATAGAGCGTGTGCCGCATCCAACCGCTAAAACTTTGCCACAGATTACTGTATCGTCCTGTCGGACGAGGATTATATTAGATTCTATTCCTAGGGCGTTTTCAACGCCCTAGGTTATTAATGTAGCGACTTCCATAAGGCTTAGGAGGTGCCTATGCAAGCGAGCCAAAAACAGGAGGTTTTTGATGTCGAATGTCTAGGATAGGCAACATTGGACAAAGGAGGTCAGCGAGTCGTAGTCGCATTTAAAGTCATTATTTTATTCCCTCATCCCTACTCTCTTATCTCTATAACAAAAAATTAGTTAGCTAATTTTTTGTTACCAAATCTCTTACTTAATTCATCTAGAAGCAGTTTGGCTACATGGCTGAAAGTCTGATGTTTACGCCAGATAATAAACATTTCTGCCTTTGGTGTATTCTTTAATGGTCTAAATGTCAGTTCACTGCTTTTACTTGTATCAATAATTTTGTCCAAAGTTAAAGCATATCCCATTCCAGCTTTTACCATTATTGAAGCATTAAAAGCCAGATTATATGTTGCTACTACATTTATTTTTTTTGAATTTGCTCCAAACCATTGGGTAAAATCTTGATTTAACCATTGTCTAGATGTAATTAAAGGTAATTTTATTAAATCGCTGGATTTTAATTCTTTCTTTTTTGCTAAAGGGTCATTTTTTT
>CAJOQX010000062.1 GCA_905236865.1 Candidatus Rifleibacteriota bacterium | reverse complement strand
CCTTTCGTAAAGGGGGATTAAGGGGGATTTTAAAATAATTAGAATAAACTAATTATGGAGTAAAAAGCTAGTTTTTAGACAGCCTCTCTGTAGACTAATCATCATCATCGTCATCTTTACTAGAACCAGAATCGTCATCTTTTGCTACTTTCTCTTTAACAAAATTACTAGCAACATTATCCCATATAGAATCTAGCTCTTTAGGTATAGATGCTTTAAGAGAGCTAATAATTTGAGAATACTCATCTGCACCTTTTCTCATTTCAAATTCTTTAACATCTAATAATCTAAGTTGATCTTTACCACGATAATTTTTCAAATTTAAAATATCTTCATAAACACTAATATTCTGATTTTCGTTTGTATCCCAATAATCATGAGTAATAACTAAAACAGAATCATCATCTTCTGCAGGTTGGAATTGTTCAGCATCAGCTAAAATAATGCTATTATTATCATCTTTATTTGTTTGGCTAAGTATCATATAAATATCTTGATTAAAAAAACCAGTACCAGTTTTAGAAATACTTAAATCAAATCTATCATTACCAGATACCTCTTGTGTATAAGTATCTAGATTTTCAACCCTTACATTTCCTTTCAATTTAGAAAAGCCATAGTTTATACCAGAAAGAGAAACTTGTTCCAAATTTAATCTAGAATTATAATGTATTACACTAGTTTTTTGATTAGAGCTAAGGTTCATCATCACCATTGTTACAGGAATAGCAAACACAACTATTATAGCTACTAATATTAAAGCTATACCTTTTTTGCTATTATTATTTCTTTTCATCATTACTTCCCATTTCTTTAAATTTAATCATTCATAAGAAATACTGCGTCCATTAATACAGAAGGACCACATTCCATATAAATATTGACACAATTATTTAATAAATTTTTATTTGTGAAAACGACAGAATTTAAATTTTTAGCAATTACTCTAGTTTTATCCTGTGGTGCATCATCTGTAGGAACGTGAGAAATAACTCGAACTAACTCTTTTGTATCTCTTTTATAAAAATAACTTACTATATCTCCTTCAAAATTTTTGACTACTAATTTTGAATCACTTGACATATTAAATTCATCATTAGCAAAAGCTCTTAATGCTCTTGGATAAATAACAGTTCTTGATGTTTTTAAATCTTTATGAATCTCCCAAATAGCATTTCTTATAATGGTGTCACCATCATATAGTTCTGTCACCCTTTTTTGATATTGTCTATTCATTATAAACCAACGGACAACTATTGTTCCAACAAAACAAATAATAGAAAAAGCTATTATCATTTCTAATAAGGTAAAAGCTTTACGATTTTTATCTAGCGACAATAAAAGCATGGGTTTCATAGTTTTTGTTAACACCGAATTCTTTCCATGTAATATAAACAGCAACACTTTTAACAGATTCATCTATCTGTGCCAAAGTAATCCCATATCTAAAATCATATTTAGCTATTCTATGATAAAACTTAGGAGAAGTTGCTTTCCCTATTTTTAATAACCCCTTCTTTAGATTTCCACAATTTTCTTTTAAGTTAAAAAGGTATCTAAAATAAACATTATCAGAAGAATCATCACAACAAGAAATAAAAGTATTATTCCCAACTTGGGGGAAAATAGTATGATTACTCATCATAGAAGAAATAATTGTTCGTGCCAGACCCGCAGCAAAAATAAGATTGCTACTTTTTTCTAATTGCTTATTTGAATTAGCAAACATATAGCTTGTTGGCACCATAATAGCTAAACCAACAGATAATGCTATTATAACTTCAGTTAATGTTAAAGCTTTCTTTTTCATCTATTATAATACTTTTTATATTAGCCTTTGGTTTTTGTTTTCTTAGCAAATTTTTCAGTTTTAGAATCTAAAACTAACATTTTGTCTGGAAATTTTTCCTGTAAAGAAGCAAGAAAATCCATTGCTTCATCTTGTTTGCCAATCTTATATAAGAAATTTGCATACTCCATTCCAACTTCTAAAACACCATAATTAGCATACTCTTTTTTAAAATGCTTTTCTGCTTCATCTAACTTATTTTCTTTAGAATAGTTTCTAGCCAAATATAAATTAGCACATTGCAACATAGAATCAGATTTTACAACTTCTAAAAGAAGTTTTTCGGCTACAGAATAATGTCCGAGTAAATATTCTGTATAACCCCATCTCAATTTACATATATTATGATTTGGCTCGGTTTTTAATGCCATCTGGAAGAACTGAACAGCTTCATTATATTTATTTCTTGATAAATACAACTCGCCCATTCTGTAATCAACATCTGCTTGTATGTATTGAGGTGTTAATTTCTTATTAGTAACGGCATTAACCCAATAATCAGGAAGTTTTACTTCTTTCGGAGGTTTAACTACAGAAATATTTTCTAAATTATCACCATCATTAGTTGTTGTGTTGATAACGATTAAAACAGCAATAAAAACAACAGTTGCAACAATTGAAATAACTACAGGTTTCTTCTTAAAAAATGAAGAATATTTATCTATATCTATAGAGGAAAGATTCAAATTAAGAGAAACTTGATCTAAATTTGAAATCTTTTCTTTGATATCATTTATTATTTTTCCTTTTTCTTGTTGTTCTGATTGCTTTTGATTTTGATTATCATTTGTTTTTACGGTAGAAACTTCTTTATTCGGTTGATTAACAATCTGTTGAGGAATCTGCTGATTTTGTTTTAATTTTTGTGGTTGGACAAATTGCTGATTTTGTTGTTTAGGGACAAAATTCTGATTAGAGACAATATTTTGATTTGGAACAACAGTATTGTTCGGAACATTTATTTTATTATTTGGTTGATTATTATTTGGAAAAAGAGAACCAGATGAACTTGAACCTGTAAGCTTATACTTATAATTATTATTAGACAATTCAACTTGTGATTTAGAATTGATGGGATGCTTTACGGTTTTATTTTTATTAGATATTGTTTCATCGTTTTCTATAGTCATTCCGTTTGGAACAACAGGTTGCAGAACAGAAGCATTATTTAATATATTTAAAAAGAGTCTATTAGCTTCTGTGGGATTAGATTTATAAGAATTATAAACTTTATTTTTTAAATCTTCTTTTTCATTTTCATAAACTAAAAAGCTTAAATTGATTAAATCATCTTGTGTCCATTCGTGGGCAGACAAGAAAAATTCAAAAGCATCTGATTTTACTTTTAAACCTAATTTAGCAGCTGTATAAGCAGCTACTGAACATATTGGTCCATTTTCATATAAAAAAGAAAGAACATTTCCGTTTAAGTCAATTTTGCTAATTGAACCTAAAATGTTTAACGTCTCATTGTTTGGCAATTTGGAAAAGATTTTCCGAAAAACCTTAGAAATTAAACTATTTTTTTGTTGTCCTTCATTACCACATGATAACAGAAAAAGAAGAGCATTTTTGGGTTTAAAACCTTGTGAAAGTTGAACCATGTGTGGTGCTAATTGACTTGAAACACTTGCGAGTTCATTCCAAGAACGGCGAGTTCTTAATTCACCAGTTTCAGAAAGGATCTTTTCACTTAATATAATAAATTGTTGAATTTTCTGCGGCATATTATAATATTACACTAAAAATAAAAAATAACAAATCATTTAATTGTAAAAAGTTCTTTTTTTAATAAAAATATTGCCTCTTCTTTGGTTGAAATTTCTTCAGCAAACTGAGCTTCTTCTAAAACTTCAATAAGATGTTTTATAATTGGTCCAGGTTTCAAATCAAACTCCTTCATTATTTCATGACCATTAAGCAAAGGCTTAATTATTGGTTTTGATTTTTGAATGAAAAACTCATCCATAATTTGGTAAATACCCGCGGCAAATAAAGCCAATTCATCATCTGTCACATTTTCACCTAACGCGGAATATCTATCGGCAAGACACATAAGACACACAGCTAACCCATCTCTACCACATTCTGAAAAGAATCTAAATAACCTTTTTTCATTAATACCCTGTTGAATTATGATTCCAGGTCTCATGTGATTTTTGATAATTATTTGTAAAAAATTCAACTCTTTGCTAGATAGTTTAAGTCTTTCACAAATATCTTTAATCATCATTGCCCCTTCAACTTCATGACGATGAAAAGAGATTTTACCTGTTTCTTTATCAATAGCTTTACATGGAATTTTGCCAATATCATGAAGCATTGTTCCAAACTTCAATAATTGCAAATAGTTTCGTGAACCGCTAATAATTTCTGAAATATAATCTAGTATATCACTCCACCAATCAAATGGTGGTTTAAGAGTTACTAGTGTTTCTAATTTTGACAAAGCTAGAATGCTATGGTCAAAAACATCTAAGTGATGCCATTCGTTTTGAGAAACATTATGACAGACATCTAACTCTGGAAGTATTATTCTAAATATTCCACTTTCATCTAAAAGTTTAACAAACTTATTGCTGTTAGATACAGATAAGACTTTAAATAATTCGTCTCTAATTCTTTCACCTGAAATATTCAATAACAAATTCTTACTCTTATCAATTAAATTAAGAATTTCTTTTGATAATTCAGACTCATAAAGGGCACTGAATCTAAAAGCTCTCATTATCCTTAATGGGTCATCAATAAAAAGCTGATTTGAACAAGGTTCTATCAATCTATTTTCTAATGCTTTTATCCCTTTCAATGGGTCGTAAAGTTCAATTTTATGTTCTTTTAGCAATTCAATATTATTTCCAAATAAAGGTGAAGCAATAGCGTTAAAGGTAAAATCTCGAGCCTGTAAATCGCCATCAATGTTTTCTGCTCTAAATTCAGATAAATCAAAAGTATAGACTTTGCTATTGCTAAGAGTTCTAACAACCCGAATGATATGTCTTTCATCATCAAGAATTACTACACCAGAATTAGTAAATCTAGCATATTCACGAGCTGCCTTAAACGGATTAAAATTTAAAGCTAAATCTATATCGTAACACTCTTTTTTGTCATTAAGCAAGTCACGAATCACACCACCGACCAACCAAACTTGATGTTTTTCTGATGGGTCTAGAAATTTAAGTATTTCTTGTATTAGACTAGATTCTGTTTTAGGAAGAGTTAAAAGCATTTTATTACTATTAATTTAAAATTAGATTGATTCTTATTTTATATTCAGTTAAAATTAATTTCAATATTTTTATATAAATAACAGTGACAACTAATAATATTATGCATGAAACAATCGATTTAAATAAAAACAATAATATATCTTCTATAAATGATGAAAAAGTAATTGATGATTTAATGCAAGAATATAAAAAAGAAATACAAACTGAAAATGATAATCAAAATATAGATGATGTAATTAGCAAAAATGTAAAAATTAATATAAAAAATAATACCATTAATTATTTAGTTCCTTTAAATAAGACTGAAATAAAAAAAGAAGAAGAAAACAAGAATATTAGCGAGATTGAAAAAGATAATAAAGATATTGATGAGTTTGGTAAAAATATAGAAAATCAAAAAGATGATGAGTTTTGGTATGAAAGAGATAATGGTAGTTTTGATGACGATGAATATGATAATGAATATGGAACTAGGTTTGGTTTTGGAAATATAGAAGAAGACGATGAAATTAATTTATTAAAAGATAGGTTATTAAAATATATAAAAAAAGGTGATTTTAAAAGTGCAGAAATCTTATTTAATGAAATAAAGAACACTAAAAATAAAGATTACAAAATTTACTTAGCAAAAGTTATGCTGGATATGAAGGTTAGTCGAATAGATATGCTTAGTGATTGTTTAGAATTGTATGATTATGCTAATACAAGTACTTATTATAAAAAATTTTATAATTTATGTGGAAAAGAACTAAGAGATATTTTAAAGTCTTATGTTAATAGTAGCTATCTAAAGAAAAAGTATCAAAAAGCTTTATCTATTTTTGAAAAAGCAACAAAAGATTTTGATAAGGAGCTTTTAAAAGAAGCCCAAGATAATTTTTCTAAGTTAGATGATTATAAAGATTCAGAAAATCTATATGACGAATGTTCTTTTTTATTAACAGAATGGGAAAATAAAGAACAGACTTATAATAGTTTATTAAGTAAAAAGAGCCAATGGTTAAAAGCTTCGATAGATGATTTAACTAAAGATAAAAATGAATTGATAGAATTAAGTAATTATAAAGAATCGAACAATTTACTAGAATTAATAAATTCCATATTAGAATTAAAAGAAAAAGAAAAAAATGACTTTATAAAAAGAATGAATAATGAAAAAATATTATTTCTTTTTCTATCTTTTACTTTTGTTGCTTTGATAGCCATAATGGTTAAATTTGATTTATGTGATGATATTCTACCTTTTATTGGTATAAATTTTTTAGCTATTATAGTAACTGGTATTCATTTAATTCTTAGATGGTTTGTTGGACTAATAAAAAATTTTATTTCTTTATTTACAAAAAAATAGCCTAACCATATAAAGTTAGGCTATTTTTTAATTTACTTATAAAATGGGAACTTACTACAAAGTTCTACTACTTCTTTTTTGATAGAAGCTAAATAAGCTTCATCTTCAGGAGCGGTCAAAGCCCTATCAATGAAATCGGCAATCTTAGCCATTTCCATTTTGCCCATTCCACGAGTAGTGACTGCTGGAGTGCCTAATCGCAAACCAGAAGTTACAAATGGCGATTCAGGGTCGTTAGGAATAGTATTTTTATTAGCTGTAATACCAGCTTTATCTAGTGCTTTTTCAGCAACTTTGCCCGTTACCTTCTTGTTTCTGACATCTACTAACATTAGATGATTATCTGTTCCGCCTGTAATAAGTCTGAAACCACGTTCCTTTAAAGCATTAGCAAGAGCTTGAGCATTATCAAGAATATTCTGCTGATAAACTTTAAAAGATGGGTCTAAAGCTTCTTTAAAAGAAACAGCCTTTGCTGCAATTACGTGCATTAACGGACCGCCCTGCAAACCTGGGAATATAGTTTTATCCAAAGCTTTTGCCCATTTTTCTTTGCACATTATCATACCGCCACGAGGACCTCTAAGGGTTTTGTGGGTGGTTGTAGTAACAAAGTCAGCATAAGGAACAGGAGATGGATGCAAGCCAGTTGCCACAAGTCCAGCAATATGAGCAATATCAACCATCATAACAGCACCAACTTCATCACATATTTCCTTAATCTTAGCAAAATCAATAACTCTTGGATAAGCTGAAGCACCAGAAACAATCATTTTGGGCTTATGTTCATGAGCTAATTTTCTGATTTGTTCATAGTCTATAAGTTCTGTTTCATCATTTAGACCGTAGGGAACAACTTTATAAAGTAAACCAGAGAAGTTCACTGGGCTACCATGAGAGAGATGGCCACCATTTTGCAAATTCATTCCCAAATAAGTATCACCAGGTTTCATAACTGTCTGATAAACAGCCATATTTGCCTGTGAACCAGCATGAGGCTGAACATTGACGTGTTCGCAACCAAAAAGCTGTTTTGCTCGTTCTCTAGCAAGATTTTCAACTTTATCAACTACTTCACAACCGCCATAATAGCGTTTTGCAGGATAGCCTTCCGCATATTTGTTCGTTAAAACTGAACCTAAAGCTTCAAGAACTGCTTCGGAAACGAAATTTTCAGAAGCAATAAGTTCTATTTGGTTCATCTGGCGTGTTTTTTCATCTTTTATTAATGATTTTATTTCTGGATCTATTTGTTCTAATTGATACATATTTATTACCTTCTATAAAATGGTGTTTCTATAACGGTTGCAGAAAAATACTTACCATGTATTTCAATGTCAAATTTAGCACCTATTTCTTTAAATGCCATAGGAACATAAGCTAAACCTATAGTCTGTTTCAAGGTTGGAGAAGTAACACAGGAAGTTACTCTGCCAATTCTTTTATTTTTAAAAGTAACTGGTGTTCCGTGTTTAGGTATAGGGCCTTTGGGAAGCTCAAAACCAACTAATGTTCTGTTTAATCCAAATTCTTTTTGCTTCCACAAAGCATCATAACCAATAAAGTAACCTTTATTAAAATTAACAGTCCAATTTAAACTAGCTTCTAATGGCGTTGTATTATCGTCTATATCTAATCCGTAAGCTACAAGTCTATTTTCAAGACGTAAAGAATCCTTTGCATACAAACCTATTGGTCTAAGCTCTACTTCTTTACCTGCTTCCATTAAAGCATTCCAAAGTTTAACCACGTCATGAGTATCGCAGTAAATTTCAAAACCATCTTCACCAGTAAACCCACTTCGACTTATAATACAATCTATTCCTGCAACAATTCCAGTGGTAAACCAATAGTATTGTATAGCACAAAGTCTTTGCCTTGTTATTTTTTGTAAAACAGCTTCGGCATTAGGCCCCTGAATAGAAAGCATACCTGTTTCAGCAGATTGGTTAGAAAGCTCGATTTCGCCACTAATATTACTTTTTATCCAATTATAGTCTTTTTCTATATTCTTGGCATTGACCATGAGCATAAAAGTTTTGGGTTCCCATCTGTAGACTAAAATATCATCTACAATAGTACCGTTTTCACGACACATAGGGGTATAAGCAATCTGCCTATCGCAAAGCAACTCAATATCTTGTGTACACAATCTTTGTATATTTGGCAAAGCATCTTTGCCAGTTATCCAAAGTTCGCCCATATTACACAAATCAAAAATACCAACGTTGTTTCTGACTAGGTTATGCTCGTCTATGATAGATGTGTATTGACCTGGCATATACCATTCATCAGCATCGACCATCATTGCGTCAAGAGATTCATGTATAGCTCTTAATGGAGTCTCTTTCATAAATAGTAGTTTCCTTTAAGAAAGATAATGCTCCCCTTTTTAAGGGGAGATGTCAGCAAAAGCTGACAGAGGGGTTTTCATTAATTATTCAAGAAATAGTTCATTGCGGCTTTTACGCCTTCGCCAACTTCTTTTAGTGCACCCTTTTCTTTGAGCATCATTTCAAAAATTCCAAGAGTAGAAATAATGTCTCTCTCGGCAATGTTACCAATAGTAGTCACACGAAGGAGAGTGTTGGAAAATTGTTCTTGACCGCCTGCAATTCTAATTCCGTAGCGTTCAACCATTTCTTTTATAATTTCTTTTGGATTTATTCCTTCTGGAACGTAAAATACTGTCAAAACATTAGACAAAGCTTTTTCTTCTGTGAAAACTTTTATTCCCAATGCTTTAAGACCAGCTCTAAAACCTTCAGCCAATCTATGGTAGTGATTAATGCAGTTATCTAAGCCTATCTTGTCGATTTTCCTTAAAGCTACAAGTAAAGAATACATAACATTGATTGCAGGAGTCCAAGGATAAGCAGGAACAGCCAAATCTTGATTTCGTTTATATTCTTTCAAATCGAAGTAAAAACCATGGACTTTTACTTTTTGAGCTTTTTCCCAAGCTCTATCAGACAATGCAACCATACCAACGCCTGGAGGTGCTAGGAAACCTTTTTGTGAAGCAGTTACTGTAGCGTCAACATTCCATTTATCGTGATTGTAAGGTAGAGCACCAAGACCGCTAACGCCGTCAACAACCAAATACACATTCTTATCTTTTAGATAATTGCCAACAGCTTCTATATCGTTGCATACGCCTGTTGAAGTTTCATTGAAAGTTATAGTAACACCTGTTATTTCGGGATGTTGTTTCAAAGCTTCTGCGATTTGTTCGACTCTAACAGCTTTGCCATCTTCACATTTAAGTTCTACGGTTTTAAGATTAAATGCCTGACAGATTTTTGTAAATCTTACACCAAAAACTCCAGTCTGAACGTTAAGAATAGTTTCTCCTTCATTGAAAAGGTTAGCAATGGCTGTTTCCATAGCACCTGTTCCAGAAGAAGTAGTCAAAAACAGATTATTTTTGACTCCGATAAACTTTTTAAGAAGTTCTAAACATTCACTATAAATAGGTGAAAAGTCTGATGTTCTATGGTGAAGCAAAGTTGCTGCACCAGCGAGCATAGTTTCAGAATCAAGATGTACAGGTCCTGGAGTCATTAATAGTGTTTCTATAAGTTCCAAAGCTTTATCTCCTTGTGGATAAGATGTAAGAGGCTAACGCCTAATTAATTTTATCTACTTCTATAGAAAAAAACAATGAAAATTTTATAGATTTCTAAACCTTAACCAAATTATAAAAAAATAGATGATTCACACTTTTTTTACAATTATTTTAACAATGAATAAATTTTTACTTAATTAACGGAATTCCACATTTTATACAATTATCTTTATATATTCTATTGATAGAAGAGCAAAAAGGACATAAAACTTCTTTGTCTTTTGTTTTATCGTATTTTTCATAATATTGAAATTTAGGATGATATTTAATTCTATCACCTACTTTGAAATGTTTATAGTAATAGCCTTCATTGTATGCTTCTTCAATTGTTTCTATATTTCCAGAATTAGTTTTAACGTATAATACATAAACTGTATAATTTCTTGTACGACCTTTATGTGTTGTTTCACGTATTTCATAATCTTTTTTTGTTACGACACCTTCCCAAGGTTTATCAAATCTTCCGTTAAGCCATAGCAAAATAATTATAAAATATATTAGAAAAGAAATAGAAGAGCAATACATTACAGTGTTTATTTTCGTATATTCAAGATAATAAAAAATATAACCGACAATAAAAGGTAAAGCAGAAAGCAATAGTATTGTGATAAAAAAAGTTATAAAATGTTCTCTTACTTTCTTAATAAACTTTGGGGAATCTACAACAGTAGAATAACCTTCTTTATCAACTTTCCTTATTACAAATTCATTATCTTTAATAAATATTTCTTTGTTTTCCATAATATCGCTCTTTCTCTTATCTTATCTTTTCTCTCTCCTCTCAATTCTCTCTGTCCTTGCCCCCTTTCGTAGAGACTGTCTTAAAACTAGCTTTTTACTTTAAAATTAGTTTTGCCTAATTATTTTAAAATCCCCCTTAATCCCCCTTTACGAAAGGGGGCGAGGACAT
>CAJOQX010000061.1 GCA_905236865.1 Candidatus Rifleibacteriota bacterium | reverse complement strand
TTATCAATTATGCTGCACGATAATTTTCATAAGATCTTTCTGAAGATTCTTCTAAATCTCTGCAATGATTAGAAAGTGCTTCTATGGCCATTGGATCGCCTATTTTTGCTAAAGCTTCACCAGCAGCAAGGCTGACTTCTTCACGAGAATCTTTTAATGCGTCTATTAATGCTTCTACTACAGCAGTACCACGTCTTTCCCCAAGCTGTACACAAGCAATACGTCTAACACGCCAGTCGGGACTTTTAAGACCTTTGATATAACGCCAAGTTTGGTCAATTGGTGTAACAGAAGCTAGAGGAATAATCTTTCTTTTCTTTATTGGAATATTTTTGGTAGCTGGTTTTGAATACTGATGATAAAGTTTATCAAAAGTTAACCAACAAGCAAAATAAAGAGCTGTTAAAATAACGAATTTAAGAACTAAAGAAAACATTGATTTTGCCTCCATATTTTATCTATCATTACTATCGGCTCTAGTTTGTAAAATATTATAGGGTTAAAAATGATTTTTTTAAAAATGAGCAACAGCTAGAAAGAAATATTTATGGAAAACTGTTTCTTTAAATCTTATATTTTATTCAATAAAAAAGAAGGATAAAATCATATTGTTTCTTTGTCGGATTGATAGGCTTATATACTAGCTTGCTATGTTTATAGGTTCCATCTAAAACATCTTGCAATGGCTTAACCAAAAATCTCTTATATAGATTAAGAGAAATACCTGTTCCAGACCAACAAAAAGAAGCTGAATTTGCTTTTTCAGTCATTCTTTTATAAAAACTAAAATTCTTCGTGTTTCCAAATTCAAAATAATATGGCTTTATTTTTTCTATTATAGTTTTCTTTGATTCTTTTAAATCTGTATATCCACCTAACCAAGCATTGTATACAAAAAAAGAATCATCATCTATAAAGTCTTCGTCTTTAAAAACAAGATTAAAAACAACGTGAGAACAGTTTTCGGGAAGAATAGTATCATAATCAAACTCTGTAATACTAAACTTTGCATTATGTTCTCTAAATTCAGCATATTTTTTATAGTAGAAAGAGAAGATTTGGTCTGGTGTTAAAGCATTTTCAAAACCATATTTGTTGTTTATTATCCAATAATTCATAACTTGATAAACAATAGACAAGAAGCTTTCTTTTAGGGCAATATCTCTAATGTCACCAGAAGCTTCACGCCAATATTGCAAATAAGCCAGTTGCTGTTTTGAAAAATATATATCAAGCCAATCTTTGAATGGATTTGAATTAATATCAATAGATGTGTTTAATACTTGGTTAAAAGCTCTCATTACTTCAGAATCAGGAAAAGGATTCTGATTATAGAACCAACTTTTAAAAATTATTGCTTGACTATGAATTGGAACATTAATAATAAATTTATTATTTAAGTGGCTTAACCATTCTAGGGCAGTAAATTTCCAAAGACAAGGAAAATGCCAGTTTGGATCTGAACTCTCAGTAATATTGTCCATAATGGTTTCCATAAGCCAAGAAGCTTGAAATCTAAGCATAATTTTACCTTACTATTATTCTTCTTTTTCTAATAATGAAATAGTTATATTAACTAAGTTGGGATCAAATTGTAAACCAGCTTGACTCTTTAGTTCAGTTATTATTTCTTCGTTTGTTTTATATTGTTTCCTGCGATAGTTTCTTTGACTTCGCATAGCGGATATACTGTCTGCTATAGCTAAAATCCTAGATTGAAGCGGTATTTGAATACCTTTAAGACTATCAGGGTATCCAAAACCGTCCCATCTTTCGTGATGCCATCTTATTATTGAGGGAATTTCATCCGTCAACCCAAGTTCTTGCTTTAAATAGTTTTCAGCAAGCAAAGTGTGAATTTTCATCAAAAAAACATGATCACCTCTCAAACTTTGCCTGCTTTTAATCAAATCATTCATAACCATAAGCATACCTATGTCATGAAGTTTCGATGCCATTTCTAAACTTAATAGCTGTTCAGATGACGAAGCCATTGAAGTTTTTTGGGCTATCTTTAAAGCAATTTCGGTAACCTCTTTTGCATGATCTTTGTTGTAGCCTTCAACTCTATCTACTATAGAGGCTATAGCACTAATCATGTCAAAATTGCGTTTTACCGCTCTTATTATTTTTTTCTCAAGTCTATAATACCTAAACGCTAACCAAAGTAAGATTAGAACAAGTATTACGTAAAAAGAAATTTGCAAAATATTAATAATCCTTCAATTCTTTTAGTTTTTCTCTTATAGTTTGAGCATCAGAATGTTGTGGAAAATTTCTAAGAAATTGTTCATATTCACGTTTAGCTTCTGAATACTCTTTTAAATCTTCATAAATTTTACCTTTATGAACATAAGCATCGGCAGAAACTTGAGAATCTGGATATTGGCTTGTGACCGTATCGTAATACTCAATTGCTTTTCTACTGCTTTCATCACTCTTTTTATAACGGACTTGACCGTCAATTACTCTTTTTTTCATTGAATCCATGTCGTTTTCATAGATTTGTCCTAACTTGTATATCATATCTTCGTTGCCTGTTGCATTTGGATATGTTTCAAGCATTTCTTCTATAGTAGCTGCTGCATTTTTATAGTCTTTCTGCTTTTCATCAAGCATAGATATTAGCTTTCTATACGCCTTTACACCATCTTCTTGATTATCGGCATCACGAACAGCTTTTCTGTAGGAGGAAATAGCTTGCTTATATTTCCCTGCTTCAGCTTGCATATCGCCTAAGTCTAAATTGGCTTTTCCACCCTCTTTAGAATATTCTTTGCTTTCAGCGTAGTTTTCTTGTGATTCTATAGCAGCTTCTGCAGATGAAGTTCCTCTAGAAATAGTTCGTATTTTTTCTTGGGCAGAAGCAAAAAATGTACTGTATGAATAGTTATCCACTATTTTTTGATAGTGTGAGGCTGCATCTTCATACATCCCCATAGATTCTTCACATTGTGCCAAATTATAATAGACTTTATCTATAGCTATATAAGTAGGATATTCTTCAATAATTCTATTATAACAATCTTGGGCTTGAACATAATTCTTTAACTTTTCTGAATAAATAACGCCCAAATCAAATAGAGCTTTAGGTATTTCCGAACTTGAAACTCCATTTGATGCTAGTCCGCCATTCATGTAATCAGCGGCTTCGCTAAAGTGAGAAAGTGCAAAAGTCATTTCTGATTCAGCTTGTTTTAGTCTTATTCTACCCATTTCAACTAGTGCGGCAGCTCTTAGTCTTCCATTTTGTATCAATGGGCTTATTATCTGAAACGCTTGTTCGTATTTCCCTTGACTTAATGCCTGAATAGCAGCCTGATATTCGGCTGTTCCCTGAATAGCCTGTGCAAAAGTCACATTAGAACTATTTAGAAGCATAATGCCACTACAAAAAATGACTAGCAAATTTTTTTTCATATTTTTACCTATTCTTTTTTTTATTAAAATAATTGTAATAGAACTATTTTAATGATAACATATTAATTACATTAGGTATACTTTCTATTGTCGGAATATTTAAATAAAAAAATGAGCATAAATCTAAATACAATTATTAAATCTGTCGATACTGAAAGTGTTGATTCTGTTTCGGAGTCTTCTTCAATAGACTTTAAAATGTTGCCTATTGAAAAAGTATTCCCAAATGCTAATCAACCTCGTAAAATATTTGACAAAAAGGCTCTTGAAGAATTGGCTCAATCTATACGTGAAAATGGGGTTCTGCAACCTATTCTTGTGAGACAAATTGGTAACAATTATCAGATTGTTTCAGGAGAAAGACGTTACAGAGCAGGCAAATTAGCTGGAATTAAGAGTATTCCTGCCGTTGTTCGTCATTTAAGTGAAGAAAAAACGATGCTTGCTGCTCTTATCGAAAATATCCAGAGGCAAGACCTTAATCCTGTAGAAGAAGCCAGAACTTTAAGAGATATTATTCTTAACTATGGTTTGACCCATGATCAGCTTGCTGAAAAAGTTGGTAAAAGTCGTTCTGCATTGACTAACCGTCTTAGACTTTTACAGCTTCCTCCAGAAGTTCAATTGATGGTTGCTGATGGTAGAATTTCTGCAGGTCATGCTAAAATGCTGGCAGGTTTAAAAGATAACGATACAATAAAATTTTGGGCAAAGAAAATTTTAAATGAACAGTTATCAGTTTATGAAACCGAAAAACAAATAGGTCAAAGCAAAGATGAAGAACAATTCTGTCATCGCAAAAAACTTAAAAATACTCCTTCTTCCGATTTGCATATTAGGGCATTAGAAGATAGCCTTCAAGAGTCTCTAGGTGCAAAAGTAAAGATTAGGAATGGAAAAACTAAAAGTCGTATTGAAATTGAGTTTTATAGCAATGACGATTTGGAGAGAGTCGTAGAATCTTTAATGTCTACTAGAATTTAATTAATTTCATTATTGAAAGGCGTAATTAATAGTGATTATTCGATTTTGGGGTGTTCGAGGGTCGATACCTGTTCCAGGTAAAGACACAATAAAATATGGTGGCAATACTACTTGTATCGAGCTAGTTACTTCAGACGGTAATTTAATTATTATTGACGCTGGCACAGGAATCAGAGTCTTAGGGCAACAGCTTATAAAGGAAGATTTTGGGCAAGGAAAAGGTATTGCACATATTTTCTTTACTCATTCTCATTGGGATCATATTCAAGGTTTTCCTTTCTTTGCTCCTATTTTTATTGGTAAACGCAATAAAGACGGTAAAGTAATCGAAGACTCTTCTAATAGATTGCATATATATGGTTCAGCAGAATCAAGACGTTCAATAGAAAATTCTCTCAGTACACAGATGTCAGATTGTTATTTTCCTGTTTTATTAAGTGATTTGCCTGTAACTATTTCTTTTACTTATCTTACAGAAAAACCTATTAAAATAGGAAAAACAAAAATCACAACTTTACCATTAAAACATCCAAATGGGGTATTGGGTTTTAGAATCGAAGATAACGGAAAAGTCTTGACTATAGCAACAGATTGTGAACATCCTGAAAATGGTGAATGTGATCCAAATCTTTTGGCGTTAGCAGACAATACAGATATACTAATTTATGATGGTCAATATACTCCTCAAGAATATGAACCTAGTAAGTTTAATATATGTATGCCAGCTAAGAAAGGTTTTGGGCACTCAACTGCTGAAGAAGGCATTAAAGCAGCTATAAAAGCTCATGCAAAACAACTAATTATCACTCATCATGAGCCTTTGCATAATGATAAAATGTTAGCCTCTATGGAAAAGAAAGCTAAAAGTTCACTTCCTAACATAATTTTTGCTAGAGAGGGCATGGAAATCGTTCTTTAAAAAAAACGCTTGGTTAAACCAAGCGTTTTTTTTATGTCTTTATTTTGAAAAATCAAAGTAAAGCTGACTTTTGCCATTACCTTCATTCACGTATTTATATGTAAGTAGATGCTTGCCTTTTGTATCAATATCATAAGGTTTATAATCAGAGCGACTAACTGGTAGTTTTTGCCCAAACCATTTTTCTAATTCTTCCATATTTTGTGGCAAATTACCATTTTGGCAGTAATAAGAATTTATCAACAAAGCAATAGCTGCAAATTCCATATAACCTCTTGCTTCTTCTAAATTAAGCTTTGAACTATATAAATTTGATAATCCCTGAGTGCATAATACTGTATAGCCAACAACCACCTTTTCAGGATTCAATAAATAATTTGGGAAAAAATTAATATATTCACTAGAATTTTTAATTTTCTTTATTTTTGTTCCATATTCTTCATATTCTTTTCTTATTTCTTTAAAAGGTTTTGATTCCAGTTTAAGAGCTTCATTTATAAATGTCTCTGTTAAATCTTTATAATAGCTTTTATTAAACACATTCTTTCCAACTATGAAAGTAGTTTTTGAAAAATGAGTTAAAAAGCTGTCTATAAGATATTTATGATATTCAATGTTCATAGTTAAAGGATAACCAGCTTCAACCATTTTAAGAACGTCTTTTGCAACCTCTTTGCTTAATTCCTGACATTCAGGATGCGGGTGACTTGCCCATATCATTAAGGCTGTAGAACCTATTTTAAGATAAGAATTTGCCAATGACCTATGAAGCATATCTCCGCTTCCAGAGTATGATGTCAAATAATCTCTAGTTAAATAAAATATTCCATGTGAAATCAATAGAGAGGTTTTGTTATCACCATTCTTTGTAAATACTAAGCTTAAATTTGACCAAAATCTTGCTATGTCTTTAATAGTTAAACCCTTTGGGGGTTCTGGATAATTGTCTGTTTCTTGAGCGGTTGGATATTTATTTGTCTTTTCCTTTTTCATCATCTCAAGAATGGCTGGTGCCAGCTTAGTTTGATACTCTTTTATATTATTAGGAAGCAATTTTTCTGTTTCTTTGATTACTTTTTCTTGATCTTTAGAATCATATAAATTGTTTTCAGACAAATATTCTTGTAATTTATTTGGGTTAGGGCAAACAAAATCTTTTGCAAATTCAGAAATATTATTGTCATTATAACGAGCATTTATCTGCCCTTTTATACCTTTTACATTTTTATCAAAATTTCTTATGAAATTAAAAGTTTGAATAAAATTAAGTGCAAAATAGACTACAATAACAATAATTACCCAAAGAATGATTTTCATTTTTTTCATAATATTTTTCTTCCCTTTCCTTCCCTTTCCAATAAGCCTAAGAGGCTTTAAACCTCAATTCTCAATTCTTTCCTTATAATAATTCCGTCATTGCGAAACCGCAAGTAATGCGTCATTGTGAGCATACGAAGTATGCGTGACAACGTGGCAATCTAGAAAATTCTCATCTCTCAATTCTCAATTCTCAAATCTCAATTCCCAATTCTTGTTTTGTAGTTTTGACCTTGTATTCATTCGTTCGGTTCTAGTTTTTGGCACCCAAATTTTATTCCCATCAAAATCTTTTTCTGTATAATACATTGCACTGCCAATACTTCCTGGTGTAGGGGTAAATTCTTGTATTTGTTCGTGAACCAAGTGCAATTCTTTTACTTTTTTTATTAAAATTTTATCTCCCTCTAAACTACCAGGAAAAGCTGTCATTAAATAAGGTACAAGAAATAGTTTTTTGTTGTGTTTTCTACAAGATTCATAAAATTTAGAGGCAAACTTCCCAAAATCAGCATTTTCACCTTTTCGCATTAAATGCAAAACTTTTTTATCAAAGTGTTCTGGAGCTACTTTTAATTGACCAGACACATGATTAAAAATAATATATTCAAAAATATCCCATTCATCATCTCTAATCAAGTCATATCTGAGACCAGAGCCTAAAAAGACTTTTTTCACACCTTTTATTTGAGAAGCAGCTTTTAATAGTTCCGCTAAAGGTTTTAAAGAATGTTTTAAGTTTTTGCATATTGTTGGATAAACACAAGCTCTACGACTACAACCACCAATTGCACATTCCCAACCATACATATTGACCGCTGGACCACCTATATCTGGCACAATACCTTTAAAATCAGGGTGTTTTACAAAATCTCTTATTTCATTCAAAATGCTTTCTTTTGAGCGAGAGCGAATTATTCTTCCTTGATGTAGTGATAAAGCACAAAAACTACAGGCACTCAAACAACCTCTATGAGATTGAACCGAAAATTGAACAGGTTCTAAAGCTGGAATTGGCTTGTCGTAGATAGGATGTGACCTTCTGTTGAATTTAAGATTGTCCATCATCGCTATTTCTTCATCGAAGATTTTTGCTGTTGGAGGGAAGCAAATTATATCGCCTTTTGGATGCTGCTGTATATAAATATCTGCTTCAGGTTTCATACAAACATCTAATATTTTTGCTAATTCTATATAAGCAGACTTATCTGTTTTGCAGACTTCTACAGAGGGGAGGATTGTATATTTATTTTTTATTGAATCTTGCCAGCTATTATGTTTAACTTTTATCACTGTTTGTGGAATCTGTGGAAAAGAACTTTTATCCTCATTTTTTATCCAATTTATTATTTTAGGGTAAATAGCCTCACCCATGCCATACATTAATATGTTAGCGGGTGCGTCAATTAAAATAGGGTCTTTTACTTTGTTTTCCCAATAATCGTAATGTGCAAAACGGCGCATTGATGCTTCCACTCCACCAACTATTATTGTAGATTTTTTAAAAAGCTGGTGGATTTTTTGAACATATATTTGTAAAGCTCTTTTGGGTCTTAAACCTGTTTCACCATTAGGAGAAAGACGGTCTTTGCTTCTTGGCATACTCGCAGAAGTATAGTTTGAAACCATACTATCCATTGCACCTGAATTAATTGAGAAAAATAGATTTGGTTCTCCCCAAACTTTAAAGTTTTCGTCATTATTCCAGTCTGGTTGGGCAATTATAGCAACACTCAAACCAAGATACTGCAATAATCTGCAAATAACAGCTGTTGGAAATGATGGATGATCAACGTAGGCATCGCCTGTAACTATGATTACATCGAAACTTTTCCTTTTTTTATCATAGTTAGCTATATATTTTTTATTACGAAAGGCTAGTGATGGATATTCAAACATTAGTTTTATATAATCTCCCTTTTAGGCTATGATTGCCATACTTTTATATGAAGGGGGTAAGAAATAACATTACCATATTAAATTTGGTGTTAGTATTTGAATACAGGAAAATCTGGCTTTATCAACCATATATAAAGGGGCAACCAAATATTTCCCATTTAAAACAATACAGGAAGACGAACCGCCATCTAAAAAAATTGCTTCTTGAACATCTTTAAATACTTTATCTTTTATTAATGTTCTTGCAACTTGATACAATGAAAAACCTGCTTCAAAAACGATAAAATATAAATTTCTGTCGCTATCTTGTGCAACAACAGTTTTTCGACTTGTTTGGTCTTCTTTTCTAAATTTAAAATACTGTCTTTCTATGGCTTCCCAATGGTTATCTTTGCGATTTTTTAATATCCAACCTCCACCACCAAGAAGATTATCGCATAATACATTACTTTCAGCAACTCCATTAAACCAAATCATATTCTTGTCGTGTTCTTGAATTAACTGATGGCTTGTTAAAGGGGTTTCACCAATATACCAATATTGATAATTTTTTCTATCACGATATGCACAAACAAAACAACGAGAAAGCCGAGCTGGAATCTGCCTTACTCTAGGAATAATTCCGTTCTGAATGACTTGTCCCAAAACACCACGTTCAGAATAAAAACTACCATTTATTGCTGCAACAATATTGCGATTTTCCTTTTTACATTTTTTATAATTATCAAGTAATCCAGTATCGTCCAGCCAAGTGTATGTTCTAAATTCCATTAGACCTTGAACTATTTTAATCCCTCTATAACCATTTCCGTCTATTATTGTAAGTCCTTCTGGCAGTATTCCAAATTCATCAGAGGGGATGTTGTTTTTTATATTTTCAAAAAGCTTTCTAACCCCACCTTTCAGTTCTGTTTTTATTGCTTTGTAATCAATATTATTTGAAGTGGAAGCTATATTGACAGTATTTGAGATTGTTGAGGGAGGTATTTCCTTAGATTGTGTATTAGGAGCAGAGTATAATGGGGTATAGTAATAAAAAAAAACAATTATTAATGCTATTGCGATACGATTATTTAGATATTTATACTTCATATACTTGTGTTGATGAAAAGATAAACTTACATTTCTATTATAAAACAGAGGGTTAATTAAATAATTAAGTAATATTCTATTCATTATTTTACAATACGTTCTAAATCTTCAAGAAAAAAATTGCAATATGTGTTATGACCGTCTTGACCATTTCTAACAGCATAACCAGCTTTAAAAGAAATAGGGACTCTTTTAAAAATCAAGAGACTGCTAGCCAATTCCACTCCTCTATCATAATCATAATCAAATTTTCCATTATTTCTTGTGTCACCAATTTCCCAAAAAACTCCAAGAGATGAAAATTCATTGTTTAACCAACCAATTTGCTTTGGTAATTCAAAATTGATGGGTCTAGCGAGATTTAAACATGCATATCTTAATTTATCACCAGATTTATAAGAAGATTCATAAGCTCTTAAATATTCATCTCCGCCTAAACTTAGGTCATCAGGTCTTCTAATACCGTTGTGTTTATTATCTTGAGCAATCCATGAATTTATAGTAAAGACACAATAATCGTCTATTGGATAATATTCATTCCATTTCAACGAAATACTATCATAAGACATTTCACCACCAAATAAATTATTTAAGCCTCTTTTATATGATAAATCAACAATTCTGCCTTTTCGTGGAAAGATGTTGTTATATGAATCTGTGCGAATTGCTTGCTGATACAAATTTACGAAAAACGAATGGTCTTTACCTTCGGTTGGAATTAAATAAGACGTGGATTTTTTTATTTTTGATACACTTCTTTTTGTTAAATCAATACCAAAGGAAAGATCTTTATTTAAATCAAGAGGGTAATCAAATTGGATTTTTTCCGACTGATTCTTTTCGTAGTAATCAGTATCCATGTAGCCTCTTAGAGAAGTACTTTCATTCAATAATAAAGAAGCTTTCACCAAATCGAAACGTTTCATGAAAACAGAGTAATAACCCCAGTCAGAACTCTTTAAACCATAAGTAGGAACAACTGTAATTCTGCTTCTATCTAGATGGTCGGCTCTATAATTAGAAATACCTATAACGCTTCCCTTTGAGTCTTTCCCAATAACAGGCTGCCATAAAGAATCATGAAATTCGGTCTTATATTTTGATGAATTGAAATCAATAACATTGATCTCTGAAGAAATATGTCTCGGCTTGACATCGATTGTTTCTTTGATTTCTTTTTTTAACGGAATAGTTGCAATAGAAAAACCGCCTTTAAATAAAGTTGAAACTTCTATTTGTTTCTTTTCTGGATCAGAAAAAGAAATATCCCAAACACCTCCGAGAATACTGGAATATTTTTTTAACTGCTTTTGGGTTTCATCATAACAGAAAAGCTGCGTTGTAAAATGGTCGCTGTTACAAGCACACCATAATTTGTCGTCAAAATATTTTAATGCTCTAATATCTCCGTCAAAACTGAAAACTATATTTAAATCAGTAGTTAAATCTTTGGAATTTAATGGAATAGAAGCTAGATGTGTTTCAAAATCTACTGTTTGAAAAGTAAAGTAAACTATATTGTTTTTTAAATCTAATGCAAAATCCAATGGGTTGATATTTGCTCCTAGATTTAGTTCTTCCTTAACAGAATCGGTTTTGTCTTTGTCTAAAGATTTTATTTTTGCTATTCCAGATTTTACATTTAAATAATAGATACGGTTTTTTAATATTCCTAATGGCTTAAAACTACCGCTTTCTTTAGATAAGCAACGAGATTTCCCTTGTGTATTAACAGCATATAAATTAAGCCTTTTTTCTTTACGACCATTTAATTCGTATTTCCCAATAATAATTTCTTTTTTCGCTTCATCATAAATCAATGCAGGATGGACATTTTTTAAAAGTATTTTGGGTTTATCTAATCCATATTTATAATACAAATCATAGTTTTCTGTGCTGTATCTTTTGGAAGAAACCCATATTCTTTCATTGTCGCTAATTCTTATATACGAACGGAATATTTTGGAATTATTCTTCAAAAAATCCACATCTAACAAATTAGGAGCAGAAAAATTTTTGAAATTAATACCTTGATTAGAAACATATTGAACATAAGAATTATATGCTTCTTTTAAGGAAACTCCATAATATTTTTTGAATGTGTTTTCAAAACCTTTATATTTTCTAACAATTGAAGCAACTAATTCAACATCGGCTCCTTTTTTATAAGTGCTTTCCCAGTAAGCAAGCATTGAATGAGCTTGGAAAAGCATTTCTTCTTTTACAAAAGTAGTCTTGCTAGACATAGAGTTTAATTCGTCAAGAGTGTATAGACGACCATGACGAGCCATATCGAGAAGACGGCTATAATGTATTGAATCTATAGGAAAAGCATAATTTAGAGCCATTCCTTCTACAAACCAATGTGGAATTGAGAGCATCGCCAACCAACGACGCCATTGGAAGCTAACGTTAGAAGTGGAAGACTTTATTAAAGTTTTAGCTAACGAAAGAGCAAATCTTTTTTCTAATGAATAAGAACGAGCTGATAAAACGTCCATTTCATCAAAAATGCTAAGATTAATTAAGTCAAATTCAGAATCTGCAGTGCTGTCTATAATGTCGTCATGGTCATCAAGAACAATTGTTGCTACGAATTTCTTTTCTTTTGGAAAATTCTCAATGATTCTTTCTCTGACTTTAGAAAAACTTGTAATAATTCTAGGAATAGAATCTTTTATGCTAGATGGATAATAAATACGCAAACCATCTACAGTTGCAACGTTATAATCCCCCCAATGCTTATACACATCAGGATTTTCTGTTGCAAAGACAGAATTACATAATAAAGCTATAAAGAATAGAATTAACAATAACCTATATGCTTTCATAACGCCCATACCTTATAATACTTTTTGTTTGTCGTCAAGATATAGCTATGTAAATAATTATTTAGCATAAGCATATTTTTTCCTGTATCCATTTTTTTGGACAAGTGAGTCTAGGTTTGGAAAAGCTATTTTCAAAGAGTTTTTACCACATATTCTTTCCCACTCTTTGACTAGAACAGGTGTTAAAGCAACTCTAAACCTTCCTGGTGGTCTTAGATATACTTTTCTTTCTTCATCTGTAATAACGCTTATCGTGAAAGAAGTCTGTCCTGGACTTTTCCTTAAAACATCGAGAAGCTGTTCGTAAAAAACTCTGCTAGAGCAATTTTTTGGAATATCGAAAGATAATTTGGTAAAACTATCTTGGTCAAAATCTTCCAGAACAAATACCTTTTCAGCATTTGCACTTACAGCTCCATCTCTGACTTGGGTTTGAATAATCATAAATAAAGGTTCGTCTATTTGTAATTTATGACTACATTCTTCATAAGTTTTAGGGAAGATAGTTACTTCTAAACTTGCATTATTGGCTTCTATAGTTACAAAAGCCATTGTATCACCTTTTTTGGTGACGACCTTTTTCATGGCAGTCATAATACCACAAACTCTGAATGTTGCATTTTCATAACTAGATAAGTTGCTTTCTGAAGAAGATTCATCTTCTTCTTCGATTTCAGAGTTATCTTTTGACTTATTGGAATGTTTTGCCAAACTGGCTAAGGAAGCGTTAGAGAATACTTTCCCGATTGGAGCGACAGGTTCATACGGATCACCAGTCAGATAATATCCGAAAACTTCTTTTTCACCTTGCAAAAGCTCTTTGTCAGAAAATTCAGGAACATTAGGAACTTTTATTTCTATATTGCCCATACCGCTTGCTTCGCCACCAAGAACATCGAAGAAAGAAAATTGTCCGCTATTCTTAGCCTTTCTCTGTGATTGAGTTTGCTTCAAACCTTCTTCACACATTTGCAATAGCTGACTCTTTTTTAAGCCAAAGCAGTCAAATGCACCAGATTTTACTAAGGCATCAAGAACACGAACATTTATTTGGTCGGAACTTACTCTTTGTATGAAATCACCCAAATCTTTGAAAAGTCCACCTTCTTTTCTAGCTTTTTCTATTGCTTCAACAGGTCCAGAACCAACGCCTTTCAAACCACTCAATCCATAGCGAATATTTTTCCCTTCAACTTTGAAGTCACCAAAAGAATGATTAACATCTGGAGGCAATACTTCTATTCCCAAAGCTCTACATTCATCTACATATTCAGCTAATTTATCCGTGTCATCTGTTTCTGAAGTCAAACAAGATGCCATAAATTCGGCAGGGTAATGGGCTTTCATATATGCTGTTCTATAAGTAACAACAGCGTAAGCAGCTGAGTGAGACTTGTTGAAACCGTATTCAGCAAAACCAGCCATTTTATCAAATATATCCTGAGCTAATTTTGGATCTACGCCACGTTCAATAGCACCTTTAACAAATTTTTCACCCATTTCCACCATTTTTTCTTTTATCTTTTTACCCATAGCTTTACGTAAACTGTCTGCTTGACCTTTTGTAAAGCCTGCAAGAACACGAGAGGTGAGCATAACTTGTTCTTGATATAGATAAACACCATAAGTATCTTTTAATACTGGCTCTAATAATGGATGAGGATATGCTAATTCAGCTCTGCCATGCTTTCTTTCAACAAAGTCATCAACCATCCCTGACTTTAGAGGACCTGGGCGGTACATTGCTAGAAGAGCGATAATATCTGTAAATTCACTAGGAAGTAGACGCTTGAGAAGACCCCTCATACCAGCAGATTCAAGCTGGAATACTCCTAGAGTCAATCCTTTTTGTAAAAGCTCAAAAACGGCTTTGTCATTAAATTTAAGAAGTTCTTTTACTCTTTCATTAACTTTTTCTGACAATGTTGTTCCAATAGGATTATTTTTATCTACTTTTTCTCTCAAATCTAAGAAACGCTTGACAGCAGTAAGTTCATCCTTTTCTTCAGAAGAAGCGTTAGCATGGGTTTCTTCAACATTTATAAAAGCTTTTTGTAAAACAGTTAAAGTTTTTAATCCCAAAAAGTCCATTTTTAGCAAGCCAATGTCTTCTACTGCATGCTTTTCGTATTGGGAAACAACTAAGCTCAGTTCACCTTCTTTTGCATTTGGGTCTTTTGTGACAGGTGAAACTTCTTCTAAATCCATTCTTGATATTATAATACCACAGGCATGAACGCCTGTATGGCTAGCAAGTCCATCAACAGCTGTAGCTAATCTTAAAAGTTTCTTTTCCTCATCGGTACCGTTTTCTTTTAAATCTTTTAATTCAGGAACTTCTTCCAGGCAATTTTTAAGGTGCGTGCCAGGTTTGTCGGGAACAAGTTTTGCAATTTTGCCAACTTCTCCAACAGGCATACCCATAATACGCCCAACACCTCTGATGGCATTTTTGGCCAACATATAGTTAAAGGTTATAATCTGCGAAACTTTTGGAACTCCATATAATTCTTGAACATGACGAATAACCTCTGGACGGCCATCATCACTGAAATCAACGTCAATATCTGGCATACTTATACGTTCAGGATTCAAGAAACGTTCAAAAAGCAAATCATACTCAATAGGGTCTATGTCTGTTATGTGCATACAGTATGAAACTATAGCTCCAGCGGCTGAACCACGACCTGGACCAACAGGAATGCCATTTTCTCTAGCCCAGTTAATAAACTCCCATACTATAAGAAAATAGCCAAAATAACCCATCTTTTTTATAGTTTCTAATTCAAATTCAAGTCTTTCAACTACTTCTTTTTTGGGGTTAGGTCCATAGTTTTCATACAAACCTTTATAGCATATTTCTCTAACATAGCTTTCTTCTGTTTTGCCTTCAGGAACAGGGCAAACTGGAATAAGAGATTCGCCAAACTTTATCGTAACATTACATTGGTCAGCTATTTTTTTTGTATTTTCTATTGCTTCAGGCCACTCTCCAAAGATTTTTTCCATTTCCGAGGGAGATTTGTAGTAAAATTCTTTTGAGCCAAAACGAAATCGCTCTGGATTATCTAAAGTTGTCTGTGTTGCCATAGCTAAAAGTGCGTCCTGGGTTTCCCAATCTTCAGGATTAACATAATGACTATCGTTTGTGGCAACTAGTGGAGCTTCACATTCTCTAGCAATTTCAACTAATGGACGTAAAATCTTTTCTTGTTCTGGTAAACCATGATTTTGCAATTCAACATAAAAATTTTCTTTACCAAAAACGCTTTGATAATATTTTAAAATAGAGATAGCTTTTTCCCTATCATCTGCTAATAAAGCCGCTGGAATTTCTCCAGCAAGGCAGGCGCTAAGAGCAATCAAACCCTCGCTATGTTTCTCTAGGATTTCATGGTCTATTCTAGGTTTATAGTAAAACCCTTCAATATGACCAGCAGAATTAAGTTTTAAAAGATTTTTATAACCGATTTCATTTTTAGCGAGCAAAACCAAATGATGAGTAGGGAATTTGTGATAACTTTCTTTTGTCTTATCAAATCTAGAACCAGCTGTTATATAAGCTTCAAAACCCATAATAGGTTTCATTTTATTCTTTTCTGCTTCATGATACAGTTCAATAGCAGCAAACATATTGCCATGGTCGGTAATACAGACTGCTGGCATATTAAAACGTTTTGCCGCTTCAACTATTGATTTGACAGTTGCAGCTCCGTCAAGCAAACTATAGTGGCTGTGTACATGAAGATGTACAAAGTTTGAGGTATTTTCATTTGAACTCATAAGACATAACTCCCTCAAAATATTATATCAAATTTTATATTTTAGTAAATCTATTTTTTATTATTAATACGGCAATGAAATAACGAAAATTTGTGTTTCTTAATTCTTCATTGCGGGAGGCTTAGCCTCTCTAACCTCTATGACTTCCAAAATATCAATAAGCATTTGTTTTTTATTCATAGGTAGTGATAAAAACTTTTTTTCTACTTCTGTTAATTGTTCATCGCTATAATCTTCTAATAAGTCTATTATTCTTACGTTAAGAGCTTGTGCTAAGGGTTTTAAATTTGAAATTCTTGGTTCTAAATCCGTTCTAAGCCATCTTGAAACTATTGTTTGCGATATGCCTGAAAGGTTGGCAACATCACTTTGGCTCAAGCCTTTAGCTTCCATTAATTCCTTTAATTTTAAACTAAATTTCAATGTTTTAAAACCTCTTGATTAAAAACTTGACTTGCTAGTCGTAAAGTTTTATAATTAAACTTATTAAAAACATAAAAACTCCATATTGTGGAGTTAGTTTTTAATAAAAAAATTGATAGGGTAGTATTCCGTCATACTTTGGCGAGCTAACGGAATACTAAGAAATAGAGCACAAATTGTGCCTTATTCTGTGTACAGAATAGCACAGAATGGTACATTTTGCACTTTTTTTCTTATCTACCATAAATAATTCTAGGGGTGAATTTACTTGTGTACTGTACACAATGAGTATGAGAGGCTAACGCCTCTTATCTCTAAAAAGATTATCGGCTCGTAAAACAATAAACAATTTGAAAGTTTAATAGAATCACAAACTACCGAATATGCTAAAACTAATGTATATTACAAACAATCCAGATGTAGCACTAATTGCCGAAAAATACGGCGTAGAACGAATCTGGGTTGATTTAGAGAGACTTGGCAAAGAAGAACGTCAGCACGGGTTAGACTGCGTAAAGTCTTTTCATACTATTAGTGATGTTGCAAAGATTTCAAAATTGCTTACAAAATCTGAAATGCTTGTAAGAGTTAATCCCATCAATCCAGAAAGTAAACAAGAAATAGATGATGTAATCGAAGCTGGAGCTCGGATAGTAATGCTTCCTATGTGGAAGTCTGTTGACGAAGTTAAGGCATTTTTAGGGTTTGTAGATGGACGAGCAAGAACAATTCTATTATTAGAAACCAAAGAAGCTGAACAATGCTTAGATGAAGTTCTTAATCTTAGTGGGATTGATGAAATATATATTGGACTGAACGACTTACATTTAAGTTATGGTCTAACATTTATGTTTGAATTGCTTACAAATGGAACGGTGGAAAGAATCTGCAACAAACTTAAGGAAAAGGGTATTCCTTATGGTTTCGGTGGGGTATCTCGAATTAGAGATGGACTGTTGCCTGCAGAATATTTATTGATAGAACACAGCAGATTAGGTTCTTCTAGTGTTATTCTGTCCAGAGGTTTCTGTAATATAGATAGTTTTAATAGTTTGTCTGATTTTGAAAAAGCATTTAAAGAACGTATGCAGGTTTTCAGAAATTATGAATCAAAAGCTTTCAGTTTTAATACAGAATCAAAGCAAGAGAACAAAGCAATAGTTAACGATTTGGTCAGCCATATTGTTGAAATAATAAAAATAAAAGATTTTCATAAGCATATTTTTACAAAAGGACAGTTCGAAGATAATCGTAATTCTCTAATTGGATTTACTAATACAGTTGTAAACGAACTGAAAAGTGTTAAATATGCTTGATTTCGATACTCTTTCTAAGCTTTCCGTAGAATTCGGAAACTCTTTTTATCTATTGAAGTCAGAGCAGTTTAGACAAAACTATTTAGCTTTGAAAAAAGCTTTTTCGACCTTTTATTTAAACTTTAACATAGCCTATTCTTACAAGACTAACTACACTCCGAAGCTCTGCAAGATTGTAGACCATTTTGGAGGTTTTGCTGAAGTAGTTTCTGATATGGAAATGGAAATTGCTTTAAAATGTGGAGTTTCTTTTGAAAAGATTATCTGGAACGGACCGGTAAAGAACTACGAAAAGGTTAAAGAATTACTTCTTGGTGGTGGAATTGTAAACATAGATTCATTAGATGAATTTCAGAAAATCTGCAATATTGCCCAATCGTTAGGCGATAAGAAAATTAATATAGGTCTCCGCTGCAATTATGATGTTGGCGATGGGGTTATTTCAAGATTTGGAATCGATGTAAAAGAAAAAGATTTTGATAACATT
>CAJOQX010000060.1 GCA_905236865.1 Candidatus Rifleibacteriota bacterium | reverse complement strand
TATTCCAACCCAGGGCAAACAGATTAAAATTTCTTTTCTGGATTGCCACGCCTGCCTACGGCAGGCTCGCAATGACGTTTTTTATTTAATCAAAGGTAATTAATACGTAACAAAAATTAAGATTATTACTAGCTTTCTTTATTTTAACAAAATTTAAATGCGTTTGCCCTAATATTCCAACAAAAGAGCAAAACAATAAAACTAATTTTTAATTGATTTTGTTATATTCTTCTTCTGATGAAGCTTCATCTTGCCAATTAATTACCGTAAATCCAGCCATCTGATATGGAGGATAATAGTCTCCACCACCACTAGCATAAGTTTGATCATAAGAAAGTTGTCTAATAATTGGCTGATCGTCACGAAAAGTTCCACTTAAAAATTCTTTCACAGGACGATTACGCAAATGAACCATAGAACCATGATGTCTTAAAATCATTCTTGTGCTTTTGTCTTTTGCCCATGGGAAAGAACGCATTGCTTTATTAGAAATATTACCAAGTTCATTATTGACTTTGTTGAGATTATTGCCAAAATTCCATTTTGCATTTAATTCGGCAGAATCAACCAATAAAGCATTAACAGTCATTTCTGGGAAACGAATACCTGTATCTTTGTTTTTAACTTGCAAAGCAAAGATTCTATCTGCAATATTCCATGGCCCTGCCAGTGGGTTGGGTTCATCTTCGTTTAATTCTTTTTCTGCTTGGTCAAGAATCTCTTTAATAAATTTATCTCTTGTTCCAGCAGGAACAGCACCTAACAAATAAGATTCAGCCCCAATAGATTCAACCATTTTCACTTTGATACCTGCATTTCGTATAGGGAAATGAACTTCTTGTTTTTCTGTATTATCTCCCATAGAACCAATAGAATCTCCAGGGGCATCGGAAAGTTGAGATTGGCTAATGTTTTTATCGATAGGAGAACTTCCACTATTACCCATAGAACCACCAAGATTTCCCACATTGCCACCAGTAGAACCATTTACAGACCCTAATCCAGAATTATTTGCTTCTCCTGGTTTGTTTAAATAAGCTCTTAGTTTGTGTAAAGCAGGATGGGCTCCAGCTAATGCTGTAATCACAGCCGTAGACTTCTCTTCTTCTTTAGGCATATTATACAAAGTATTTATGTGAGTAAAATTAACAAACGTAAAAGGTAAACGTTTTAATTTACCAGGAGTTTTACCACGTTCAGGCCAAACACTTGTTTTTAATATAATTCGGCTAGGTTCTTGCGTGGTTAGAGCACAAGCAATATCATAATCAAGAATAACTTCCATTTCGTTTCGTAGAAAATTCATCGGATTCGAATAGTCAAACCAGATTCTACCCATAGACATAATTTGTAAACCATTTTTATCATAACCATTTTTAACAGGGTTTTTGTATCCACGATAGCCATTATTGTATGTTTGTGGAGAATCGGGATTATTGTTTAAATCTCCTGCTATATAAACATCTTTTTCACAAAAAATAGTTA
The DNA here is from genome assembly GCA_905236865.1 of Candidatus Rifleibacteriota bacterium. Lineage (GTDB taxonomy): Bacteria > Muiribacteriota > Ozemobacteria > Ozemobacterales > Ozemobacteraceae > RUG334. Next base: position 4,984 of record CAJOQX010000060.1, on the reverse strand, counting down.
ATGCAGTCCATTTAGGGCAACCCCATACTCTTAAAGGAACTTCAGAATAAATTAAGAAATCATCTTTATCTTTTTTATAATCCCACCCAAAAAACAAATCATAGACTTTTTCACTTGGTTTTTCAGGGTTTCTCCATTTAGATTCAGAAAACCCTTTAAACATACTACCAGCTCTTAATACTTCCGGATGAGGTTTCTTTGCATCTCTATAATAAGAAGGATTAAGAGGTGGCAAAAGTTGCGGTTTTGCACCATGATTAGCATCTAACATAAACTGATCAGATATTTTACCTTCATTTTTTACAGCAAAAGTTTCAAAAGTATCAGGATTGGTAGAATCATTTTTTGGAGAAATAGTCCCTTTTCTTTTTCCCAAAAATTCTACATTAACAGAAGTTTCAGCTTTTATATAACCTGGAGTTGATATTTTTTCAGTATTATATAGGTCTGCGGTGGAATCTATTCCACCTCTCTTACTAGTAATAATCATTTCGTGGCCGTAAATTCTACCACCTATCATCATTCCACGATTTACACGATATGGTCCATAGCCACCAATATCTAAAACCTGACCATCATACAATAAAAAATTACCTGGTAAAAATCTTTCTATAACGGTACTAATTTTTCTATATGAATCACCAGCTTTGCCATAACTTTCTAGCAAAAAATAACGATGAGCTTCGTCAACAGATTTTGAAGAAATACTATTTTTTGAATTAATTAGTTTTACTCTTACTTTAAATTCACCTTTTATTTTTAATTCTGGAAACTCAACAGAACCTTTATAAGCTCCGTTACTGTTTCCATTTGTTTTCAAGAGATTAGAACTACCTACATAATTATATTTTCTTGATGTAGGGCTAGGCCAATCATTACCTTTACTTGGAATATAAGGATTACCATGGGTAACAAATTGATAATCAGCTTTCATTTCTGCTAAAACGCAATGCAAACCAGATTCTGCTACGCTTAAAGCGACATAATCTCTTGCTGATTTTGAAAGCATATTAATTTGACTACTTTGAAGTTGCCAAACTCCAATCGCAATTAATCCCAAAAATAAACTTATCATCAATATAACAATAAATGCTTGTCCAGATTTTCGGTTAGCCATTTTTATCATGGATGAACTCCGTTGAGTTTACCTCTTAAAGCAAAACAAGTGTTTAAAATAATTGGTGTTTTCTTATCTTTATCTTTTTCTTTAGTTCCTGTTCTTGCAAAAGAAGCATAGATATGAACCAGATATGGCCCTGTACCATCTAACTCATAAGGTTCAAAATTCATTTGCTTTTTTAATGAGCCTTTAGAAAGAGTTTTTTCTAAGGTAGTAGGTTTTCTATTTGTTGTAAATACCATCATTTCAACGATCCCATCACAAAGTTTTTTTTCAAAATCTTTTGCCAACTGACCAGGAAGCTCAGACTTAACATGACGATATAAATCACTAGTACCATCTTCAGCCTTTTTTAAAGAATATGTCACTATTTCTTCGCAAATAAAATCTGGAGAAGGAGGTTTTACTTCGAAGTCCATAACCTGCCTTCTTAACACACAGATTTTTCCATCAGAAATCGGTTTTAATTTGCTCACAACCTGACGATTAACCATCTTTGGATAATCGACCCAATTTGAGTTACGTATATCATTCCCCATAAAAGTAAAAAGTTTTCTAGCACTCTCATTTACTCCAATATGTTCTAATGAAGTTTTGATTGTTTTTACTTCAGAATGAAACAATCTATATGCAACATTCATTAAAACAGTAAAAAGAATAGAAACAATCATCAATTCTATAAAAGTTATAGCTTTTTTATTGTTAATATTCATTCTTTCACCACAAATCACAATGAGCAGTAACTATTTCATATTTTAGAGGTTCATTATCTTCTTTACTTTTCCAGCTAACTACTACGTGAATCATTTTTAAACATGATGGCAAATTTTTATTTTTTGAAGGAACTTCTTCTATGCTTACTTTACGATGATACTTTATATTACCTATTACAACTTCTGGAACAAAACCGCCTGGATCTTTATCATAATGATTTCCTGATGAATTAAAATCAGCTAATAGAGTGTTTTTGCCTTTATCTTTGTCAGAACCTAATTCGTTTGAACGTGCTACACGAACGGCCTCAACAGCTTGATTAGCGAGGAAAATAGCATTTTCATAATCTCTTACTTTTTTAACTCCAACAAAAGAATTAGAAATAAACCAACCTATAGCGAAAATTACAGCCATAAAAAGACCAGCAATGAGGATTTCTGCAAAAGTCATTGCTCGTCTTCTATCATCAATTTTAACAAATGTGTACATTATATATTAAGATTATAATTATACAAAAAAAAAGGCTCGATTTCCATAAAATCGAGCCTTTTTTTACAAAAATAATTAAAAGAGTTCGTTAGGATCTAGACCTGCTTCGACAAGTAAATCATCTGGATTTCTAGAAGATGGAGCTGCAGCTCTACCATTTTGTTTATTAGCTGGTCCTTCACAAATATCTTTAACAAATTTTGGATCTAAGCAAGGATTTTCAAGAGTAGAATTAGAAGGAACTCTTGCATCTCCAGTAGGTATCCACACAAAATCTGGATGATTCTTTTTTGAATCTCCTGTCCATTCGCCAGAAATAACATTGCCATTATCATCTACATAAAGATTATAAGTGTAATTTACAGCAAACCATTTTGTTCCTAGATATTCAGGAGGAACATCATCATTAACATAATAACAAGTTGTCTTTACTTTTAGTTTATGGTCATCAAACCAACCAGTAGACCAACTAGATTCAAACTTATAAAGAGGATAATTCCAAACCATTCTATCTGCTTCAATGTCGCACACCATTGCTGTTTTACCAGAAGCAATATTATCTATAAGAAGACGATGAAATTCGTCTGGATAAATATCATCCATATCTTCATTGTCATTGCCCCAATATCTATTTCCATAGAAGTTACAATAGCAATTCATATATTGTTCAGATAAAAGAGCTTTCTGATCTGCAGTTTCAAAAGCAATTCCCCCACGATTTCTTGTAATTTTAGGTTCCTTTGTAAGAACTGCCGCACCAGACCAACCGTTGCAATGTCCTTCCCATGGTTCTGCATTAGGATTATAATGATGATTATTGGTATTAGACTCCCAAGAATGTGCTCCTGGATTTCTTCCTGTAACAGATTTTACATAACTATCATATTTTTCAAAAGGAGAGGGAGAATGACCTTTCCAACCTTTTACAAGAAAGCCTTTCTTTCTAGACCACCAATCACCAGACCATGGTGAAGGCTTTATTTCACCACTAATAGATTCAGCAAACACAGAAACTGGGGCAATAGCAAGCATTAAGGCTAATACAATAGATAGCTTTCTCATTAGTTATTACCTCCATCTCTATTAACATATTCAGACTCTGGAACTAGACGAACTTTTCTATCTCTTTTATTTTCTCGAATAGCCCAAGGTGAACCCTCATGCCAGAGTTGAACAACCTTGTTACTTGAACGATCTTCATTTATTTCAACCTGGAAAGTAGCTTCATTATTTCTAGATTGTTTTAAGTAGCCGTTAAAAATATCTGATAATTTTTTATCTGGAGTTTTGCTTTTCTGCGAAACACTTCTTTTAAAAGATATTCCACCAATAGAACGTATTCTTGAAAATTTCTTTGCGATTGAAGAACTTGTTTTATCTCCTGAAATATTTGCAGACTGAGCTCTATTTTCTGTTCTAACCAATGGGAAAGAAGGCATATCATAAGGAATAGGAGTTCCTTCTGCTACCAAAGGTTCGGCAGACTGATTATTTATATCTCGTTCTTTATATTTCATTCCTGAAGAAGTTGGAAATACGTCTATAACTTTTAATGGTCTTAAATCATTAACAGACAACCATAAAATAGCTTGATTTTTCTGGCTAACCTTCCTTCCATAAATATGCAATACATAACATTCTTCACCGTTAAATTCTTTTTTAGCACGAACATGGAATATCCATTGCATAGCTGGAAGCCAAGCTTCACCTTCTACTCTTAAATCACGGTAAGCAGCTTCAAGTATCCACTTCTGACCTACTTTCCATACTGGAACAAAACCATCTTCATTACCCGCATAGACAGAATTAGATATAAAAACAATTGCTATAAGCAATAAACTTATTATCAAATTTTTTTTCATTTCAACCTCCGAATTTGCGAAAGGGTACAATAATTTTAATTAAATTATCAAAAATCGTCAAGGTTTAGAACTTAAAAAATTGCTTAATCAATATAAATCCACCTACAACAACCACAAAACAAATAATACTTGTGAGAATAGGATTCATACTGTAATGATATTTAAAAAACTCAGTTGGGGTCATTGTATATTCTGTCCATCTCAACATATCTTGAACATGCTTCTTGTAGTTATCAATTCCCATAAACTTTTTATTGCTTTTACCTTGTAAAACATACTCATGATAGTTCAAAGAAAGATTTTGTTCTCCATTTAAAACTCCGTGCAACATACAAAGCCACTGAAAATCATTATTATCTAGACTTACAATACAATATTCACAATCGTGAGTAGGACCTATTATTTTTTGATTATCAAGATATTTTTCTGGGTCAAGAAAAGTTGAAATAGCCTGTTTATATGTAGACCATTTAGGCAAATTATAGTTTTTATTTTTCAACATTTTTTCTGTTCCTAAATTAAGCAGCTTTAAATTTTGCCTACATTTATTACTTATATCTCTACCTGGATTGGCTGCAAAAACAGTAAAAGAAATAAACACAAAAATAAACAAGAAAACTATTTTTATTTTTTTCATAAAAATTACCTTCAAAAAAAATACTTAGCAAACTATACACTAGATAATAACAATTAATATAAAATAAACGCAAACTTTTTATATAAATAAAATTCAACATAACATCTAAATCAAGGCAAACGCAAACTTTTTTGCTATTAATCAGTCTTTCAGATACGTCAT
>CAJOQX010000059.1 GCA_905236865.1 Candidatus Rifleibacteriota bacterium | reverse complement strand
TTAAAAATTGCTGTAAACAATACTGGTATCAAACTAGCGACATATCAACAAGAAGCTGTTGGAGAAAACAAAAAAATTGATACAAAAATTATGGCAAAAGATAACGTTATCTGTGCTGTTTCCTATTATGGAGATGATGTTTATACCGTTGTCTTTGCTTTAGACAATTCTAATCCTAATATGCAAATTAAAGGAAAAATCTTTAAAGGAAAAAATACTAGTGCTACTTTAGATACTACTACTGGTTTGATTGGTACTTTCACAGGTAGTAACAGTAAGATTAATGTAGTTACTAATGATGGCAACTCTTACGATGTAGCATTATAAAAGCTTTTTATATAATTAAGTTACAAGAATAAGCTATGAATCAGTATAGGTAGTAGTTATTTATTTTATTGTTGACTCTAACAATATAAAAAACGCTTGGGGTAAATACCAAGCGTTTTTTTTCTTGCTTATAAAACCTAATTGAAATAAAATATACAAATTATGGAACAATCTACTTCTCTTAAACTCTCTTTCAAGAAAAAAATATTAGCAAAATTAAAACGCATTGTTGAATCAGCCCCATTTGGCTTGATAATAATGGTGCTTATTGTTGTTTCTGTATTGCTTATTTTTTCTGAATTTTTCTTGTTTGGTGGAAACGAGAAAAATTTTCCATATTGGCTTACCCCTTTAAGCGACTATTTAACAATAGTTTTTATATTTGAACTTTTTTTAAGATGGTTGATAAGTTATTCTACATCTAGTTTTTTTTCTAATTACTGGATAGACATAATCGCTGTAATGCCAACATTTAGAATATTCAGACTCGGACGAATTTTTAGAATACTTAGAATGTTACGAATGTTGAGATTGTTTAGAGTATTCTCAATTGGAGCTGAATTTACAAAGAAATTAAGAATTTTTGGAAAAATATTTGAAGGTAGGTTGCCAGAATTAGGTATTATATCAAGTTTTGGTATTTTTGCCGTTCTATTTGGAGCTGTAGGTTTATCGCAATTTGAAGCGGGCAGCGAAGGCTCTGCGATTACAGATGTTTCTGATGCTTTTTGGAAATCATTGTTTTCATTAATGTCTGGAGAATACGCTGATTATCCACAGACTTTAGGTGGAAGAGTGGTATTTCTTATTCTGCTATTTTTTGAAATGGGTATTTTTGCAATGCTTACAGGTACTTTTTCTGCAATTATGATGGATAAACTCAAGGAGACTACCATGCACAAACATTACTCACCAGAAGAATTAGACAATCATATAATAATTTGTGGTTTTGGTGAAAAAACTATTATTCTTACAAAAGAGTTTCTTAATGACCCAGTTTTTGAAGACACTAAAATTTTGATTATATCAGAAAAGCCGAACATATTAGAGGAATTTGAAGCTAATGATTTAGATACTAATAGAATTTGTATTTTAAATGAAGATTTTCCAAGTATTCATGCTTTAAATAAAGCGGGAGTAGATAGGGCAAGACTTGCTGTAATCACTTCTGAAAATAACGGCAGTCGTTCAACCCAAGATGTAGACGCACGAACAATTTTAGCTGCTTTAACTATCGAAAAGCTGAATCCTAAAATTCACACTTCTGCTGAAATATACAATGAAGTCTATGCAAGCCACTTAAAAATGGGTGGTGTAGAAGATGTTGTTATCCAAGGTGAAGTTTCAGGAAAACTTTTAGCTCGAATTTCAATACATGAAGGTTTGCTTACTTTCTTCCAAGATTTGTTAAATAGAGAATCGGGAAATACGTTAAACTTCATACTTGCAACTCAGGAATATGCAGGTCAAACATTTGGAGATGTCGCTTATAAACTTCATGAAAAACTTGGCTATACTATAGTAGGTGTCAAACCTTACGGTAAAGACTTTATTATAAACCCCAAAAACAAAATAATAGCCTCAAACGATGAATTGTTAGCAATTTGTCCTGTAGGCAATAAAAAGGAAGAACTATGAGAAAAAATATTATTCGTTTTTTAAATGCAATATGTTTAATTTGTGCTTCTACTAGCTTTGCGGCAACACTTTCTAATAATTTAAACGACATACAAAACAAGGTGTTAGAAATAACAAAAGAAGATTATTTGGCAGGAAAAATGACTGCCATTAACGACCCATCATATCTAGGCGATTTTACAAATCACACAGAAGAACACGTTTTGATGGTAGCCGAAAAAAGTCTAGAAATAATGCAAACTTTTCAAAAAGCAATAAAAGCAGGTACTTTTCAAAAAGAAGGTACTTTTGCCAAAAATGCATCAGACGAAAATAGAATTAATTTTGGAACAGGTATTGGTGACTTAGATATAATAGTAGCTTCAATTTGTCACGATTCAGGAATGAAAAAAGGTGGTTATATTCTCAGCCAAGAAGGTAATCTTGTTTTTGAAGATAGTGGAAAACCTAAAAAAGCTACAGAAGGTTACGATATTAGAAAAAATCATGCTTTAAATTCTGCAATAAATGTTTTATCAAAAAGAAAACAATTAGAAGAACTTGGGGCAAACGTAGATGTGGTTTGTATGCTCTGTTTTGCTCATAGTAAGTCTACTAGTGGAATAAAAGACATAAACAGAAAATCAGACTGGCTAAACGGATTCAATAAGTTAGAAAAAGTCATTGAAGCTTATAATTCAGAACATAAAGACAAAATTTACTTCTATAGAGAAAAATTTGAAAAAGACAGCAATTTATTTAGTGCATTAACAACGGCGGCATTAGCGTTAAGACTAGGTGATGTCAGTCGAGATTCTGGCAAACATGCCAAGTCACAAAGTGACGGAGAAATAGTAGTTTATACTTCTACAGTAAATTCTTATGCTAAAGACGCAAATGGTGAAGCAGAAAAAGCACTTGTTTATAATTACAGAACTGGTTATATAAAAAGCTTGTTTTCTAGAACTATTCACATTGGAGAACAGAATAACTATTTAAACAATACTATACTTGATTCTGATGGCAAAGTTTATCATTCTATGGCAATTTCAAATGCTAATTATGCACCGCATTGCACTTTTCAAAATATATTAGAACATTGTGGTGAATTAGAATCAGCACCAGATGCGGATATTAAAATTAAAATAACAGCAAGTCAATCAGTTAATCCAAAATTTCAAGCTGTTTATGATGAAATGAGACAGACTTATTATGATAAAAAAGGGCAAAATGCTATAAAAATCATATATAAATGGGAACAGCACTAACAAAAATATAAAAAAACTTTTTTTATTATTTATGGTATAATGTACAATATATATAGATTCAAATTAGTTTATATATGTGAAAAGAAATATAATTTGGTTATTATTCCATAAGAAGGAGATTATCTTGAAAAACTTTAAGTATTTAGTTCTATTGATGTTCTTCGTAGCTTCTTTTGTTTTCCAGGCTAACAAAGCTTCTGCTGTAGAATTTGAATTTTATTATCAGAAAATAGTAGAAGTAAAAACAATAAATGAAGATATTGAATCAGATGATAGTCTTTGGACAAAATTTAAAAAGACTGTAAAAAAAGGTGTTAATGCAGTAAAAAGAACGTGGGAAGATGTTGTAACAAGAAATCTTGCTCTTGGTGAAGGAGAAAAAACTTGGTATTCTAAAGAAGACCATAATTTAGCTTATAAAGTTGAAAGAGTAAAAGTTTCTACAGAAGCTGAATTACTTGCTGCAATGGGTGTAAAATCAGAAGATGAACTAAACAATGGACAAAAAGCTATGCTTGAAGTTTTCAGAAATTCACAAAATGAAGCAATACAAGCTGAAGCCAAAATCGGTTATTTACCAAAAGTACACGTTATCCTTTCCGACACAACAGGCTATGATGATTCTTCTAAATATCCAAATGTTCGTAAAGATTTCTGGCCTTATTCTTCTGGTCTAACAATCAATTTAAGCACAAACTGCTATAACTATCCGAATAGTGCGGAAGATGCTGTTTCAACACTTGTTCACGAATTTGCTCATAGTTTGGATATGACTTTCAAAGAAATGAAGAATCCTTACGGTCTTGACGGTTCTCACTATGGTAACGAAATTACAGGTAAAAGAGCTGCTTTCGTAGAAGCTTGGGCAGAATATAATGAAATGATTGCATCTGAAAAAGAAGCTCAGTCAATATTAAATAACACTAAAGTTCTTTGTGAAGAATCAAAAGACGTTGCTGGTTCTTATACTACTAATATAAAAGAAGAAGATGCTACTGCTGACCAGTTACAAAGATCTGAAGCTCACTTAGCAAAACTTCTATATTTGATTTCTACAGATCCAGAAATCGAAAATGGTAAAGACAAAGTTTATAAAGCTTTTACTAGCACTCGTTGGAATGTTTTGAGAACAATGCCAACTCTTATAAAAAAATTCGTAAAACAGAATCCTGAAGATACAGAAGCTGTTTGTAGAATCGTCGATGAAGTTTTCTTAGGAAAATTATCTGAAGAAGAATTCTATAAATATGTTGGAAAGAACAAAACAACACAAGCTTATTGGGAAAATAGAGGGAAAGAAACAGAAGAAGAAAATAAAGATATAGATGCTTCTAAGATTAAAAACCAAGAAATAGAAGACAATGTTTCCTCTGGAACTACTGTTATAATTGAAACAGACAACAATGATCCTTTTGCAGAATAAGATATAGATATTAAAACTTAACAAAAAAATAGCTCTCATTGAGAGCTATTTTTTTTATAATTTGTTATAATTGACCAAAAATAATAAGGAAGCTTATAAATCCAAATGAAAAAATTATTATTATCTTTTTTCTTTATCTCTTGTTTTTTTAGCCCTTCTTTTGCGGATGAAGTTTTTGCAAATATTAATTTTGGTAATGCAAATGAAATTCATAGAATAGATACAGATGACGAGCCCAATTATTCTATTGGGTGGGCATTTTCAACAGAGCATCAAAATGTAGCTTATTTCATAGATCCAATAAAAAACCATAGATTTATATACAAAGATAATAATAGTTTTATAGAAGAGTTTTGGCGTGGGGATTCTCTATTGCCTGCTTTTTCAAGAGAAATAGGAATTTTCCCTTATAATAAAGATGAAAATAAGAATAGTTATAATGCTTCTTTTTTCATACTCCCAGGATATTATAATAAAGAAAGTAAAACAGGATTCTATAGATGGAAAGATAGCAATAAAGGAGATTTTTATATAAATGGGAAATATATAGACATTGAACCTATTTATGAATCTAAAGAAAAAGAAAAACGTTTTGCTTGTTTTGGCACCGAAATTACTGGCGATAGAAAATATTATGTAATAGGAACAGACATTTTAAAACAATGGTTAAACAAATTCAATCTCCCTGCAGATAAAGCAGTTTGTTCAAAAGTCACATCTATTTCTATGGAAAACGCTTTAAAATCGATGATTTATATTTATTCTGAACCTGAAGATTCTATTTATAGATTTGTTATAAATGAAGAAAATGAAATTGAAGTAGGTTTGCCTAAAATAATAAAAGTCGATTTTAAAGTTGAAACTATGACTCTTGCAGAAAATGGTAATCTTTATCTAGCTTCCAAAGTTCCAGTAAAAGCAGCTCCTACAAACTTATATGATTCTGATTTAATGATGGAAACAAATTCTTTATTGAATCCAGATTCAGAAATATTAGAGAACACGCCAAATTTAAATGAAGATATATCTGAAGAAGAATTAATAGAAAGAGAAAAGAAATTTAACTTTCTCACCAAAGATGTCGCTTGTGAATTAATTTTATCAAGAGCTTATTTTCAATATTATTATGAATTGCCATTTGGTAATGAAAAAATAAAAAAACTTGATTACGAATTATCATTAGGTAAAGAATATTATAGTTGTATTCTAAATTTGAAAAAAATAAAATTAAGATTACTTAATGAAAGTTTTGATGTCTTGATTGAGGAATCAAAAAAACCAGGAAATACTGTCGGTGAGTTAAAAGACAAGGTTCCTGGTTTCGACAACACATTTAGAAGACCTCAAAGCTCTTGTTTGGCTGTAGTAAACTATAAATAATCAACCAAACTCTTTTAGCATTTCTTCTAGTTCAGGATCTTCAAATGGCTCATCCTGTGACTCTTTAATCATAAACACAAGTTTCTTCATTTCAAGTTCAGAAATCTTTCCATTGCTCTTAGCTGGAAGTTTTTCGGCTTCTTCTTTAAGCAACTTTTTGATGAATTTTTCTCTGGTTGCCTTATCAGAAACTACGGCGAAAATCTTTTCAGCCAATACTTGCGGATCGCACATTTTATATGTGCCATCTTGAATTTGGCGTGTAATTTCCTGAATATGTTCCATCCTTTGCAACTGCTGTTGCTGTAGGATACGCATATTGTTTTCCATATTGCTACGCAACATTATAGGTTGATTAGCACTGCTAGAACTTTTTGAAGTTCCTGATGTCTTACTACCTAAAGCATCATCAAATGAAGATTTCTTTTCAACCTTGGATTTTGGTTTAGTTGTAATGATAATAGTTTTTCCAGAGCCGTTAATGGCGTCAACCATATAAATACTCCCTTATATAATTTTAATGAGTATAATTTTCCCTAATCTATATAAATTATCGTCAAAGATTATATTTTTATTAACTTTTATAAAATTAATTTTTTTATTGATGTTATTTTTATTGGTTAGCCTTTCTTTTAGTATTTTCAAACTTTTGCCGATAAATAACTATATATAGTTGTACGGAGGCAAATTTGTGCGTAAAAATTTTGTCAAATTATTAATTATAGCTTCAATCATACTTCTAAATAGTTCACATAATACTATTCTTAATGCTGAGGTAAAAGGAAACTCATACAACAGTTGTTATGAAGCAGGGGAAAAAGCTCTTGCTATATCTGATTTCACAGTAGCGGCAGAAAATTTTGCAGAAGCAATAAAATATAAACCCGAAGATTTTCGTGCTAGATTGAAATATGCCAAATCTTTATATTCGTTAAAAAAATATGAAGAAAGCAATCAACAATTGCAAATCGTCCTGCAAAATTCCCCAAATAACATTATGGCAAGAATTAATTTGGCAGAAAACTATATACAACTTGAAAAAAAAGATTTAGCCAAAGAACAACTAGATTGGATTTTAAAAGTTCAACCCAACCATCAAAAAGCCAAATCTTTATACGAGAGTTTTTATTCTGATAATACAGAAAAAGAAAATAACAAAAACAATTCTATTTATATAAATGAAGAAACTACTATAAATAAAGAAACTACTGTAAATGAAGATAATATTTCGATAGTTGTTCCCAAAAAAGAAGAAAAAATAGACAACCC
>CAJOQX010000058.1 GCA_905236865.1 Candidatus Rifleibacteriota bacterium | reverse complement strand
TTAGCTAATTCCATTATTGTGCCAATAAATTCTTTTGGCATAAAAATAGTTGCATGAACAAAGGGTTCTCGTATTTCTTCGATTTTAGTTAAATCAGGGAGTTTTGATGGAGAATCTATTTCTATAACGGAACCGTCAACTAGTTTAACTTGATAAATAACATTAGGTGCAGTTGTTACCAAGTCTAAATCGTATTCTCTCTCAAGGCGTTCTTGAATGATTTCCATGTGAAGAAGACCTAAAAAGCCACATCTAAAGCCAAACCCTAAAGCTAGAGAATTTTCAGGAAAATAAGAAAGACTAGCATCGTTTAAAGTGAGCTTTTCTAAGGCTGTTCTTAAATCGTTAAATGCATTTGTTTCAACAGGGTAAAGACCGCAGAAAACCATTTGTTTCGCTTTTTGGAATCCTGGAATTGGTTCAACATCTTTGAATTTTTCAAGAACAACTGTATCACCGATGTTTACCTGTCCCATTTCTTTGATAGTAGCGTCAAAGAAACCGACTTTTCCTGTTTCTAACTGGTCGGTCAAAGTCATTTTAGGTGTGAAAACACCTGTTTCAATTACTTCAAAAGCTTCTTCTGTTTCTTTAAATTTTATTTTATCGCCTTTTTTTATGCAACCGTCTATGATTCTTATATATACAATAACTCCTTTATAAGAGTCATAAACAGCATCAAAAACCAATGCTCTCAAAGGATTTTCTTCTTTGCCTTTTGGAGCAGGAATTCTAGCGACAATTGCTTCCAATAGCTCTGGAACGCCAGTTCCTTCTTTTGCGGAAACTAATAATGCATCAGAGCAATCAACTCCAATGAGATTTTCTATTTCTTCTTTAACTTTATCTGGGTCAGAAGAGGGTAGATCTATTTTGTTGATAACAGGAATTATCTCTAAATCGTTAGCTATTGCAAGCGTAGCATTTGCCATTGTTTGGGCTTCAACACCCTGTGTTGCGTCAACTACAAGAAGAGCTCCTTCGCAAGCTGCTATTGAACGAGAAACTTCATAAGAAAAGTCAACGTGCCCAGGAGTATCTATAAGGTTTAAGCAATATTCCTGACCATCTTTTGACGTGTAGTTCATTCTGACTGCTTGAGCCTTGATTGTTATACCACGTTCTTTTTCAAGATCCATTGAATCAAGGAGCTGGTCTTTCATTTCACGTTTGCTTACAGTTGAAGTAAACTCTATCAAACGGTCTGCTAAGGTTGATTTCCCATGATCTATATGTGCTACAATGCAAAAATTTCGTATATTATTTAGTGACAAGAGTTACTCCCTTAAATTAACAATTTTAGCCTTTTAATCTTCTGAAGAAAATTTTTAAACACCATATTCCTATAGTAAGAGCAACTAAAACAAAAATAAGACCTCCAGCTATAAGTAATATTGGTCGGTTATTTTCCCAAAATATTGCGTCAAGCTTTTGCGGTATATTACCATCATCTGGCTTATATCGCAAGACTGCCCTGTAGAAATCTTCTGCTTTAGCCAAATCACCATTATTAAAAGCTCTATCGCCTTTAAAATATAGTGCATTTATCTTTAAATCTAATGCTTGCTCATTATTAGGTTGTAGTTGTAAGACTTTTTCAACATTTGTCATAACAGCATCCCAATCGTCTGCAAGAGAATATTGTTTAGCTTCTCTTAAAAGCAGAGTAGTCTGTCCTGCGGTAAAGAAATGAATTCGGCTATTGCCCGAATCGGAAACAATTAATTCCTCTTCATCATTTAAATACAATCCTCTTGGTATATTTAATCTACCAGGGGAAGAGCCTTTTTGACTGTAAGTATCATGATATTTGCCATTACGAGTTATTTCAACAATTCTGTTGTTTTTCGTGTCTGAAACCAAGAGATGGCTATCGGGAGCCTGACAAATATAAGAAGGATTGTTAAGCATACCTTTGTCACGTCCAGGAGTTTTCCCTCCATATCGCCATCTAATACTACCATCTTTTATATTCCAACAAACTATTTGATGATAATTAGGGTAAGTTACAATCAAATCACCATCTTGTGACCAAAATACACCGCGAGGCTCTAATTGTCTAAAACCGCCTTTTTCTGTAGTTTCTTGATAAACAATTTCTTTTAAACAGTTTCCATTCAAATCTAAAATTTGAACACGCTTGTTCCTGAATTCTGCAACAGCTATACGATCTTGGTCGTCAATGTCAATATCCATTGGCATATAAAGTTGACCTTGCTTTTTCCCACTACTACATAAAGCCCTTTGAATTTGACCAGTAGCATAATCAATTACAACTATTTGGTCTCCATTCATTAGGGTAGTATAAAGTTTGCCAGATGAATCAAAAGCCAAACCTACAGGTCTTTTAAATCCATTGTTTTGAAGATTGATTATACTTTGAGGTCTATTATCGGTAGCAGTTGCTTTAAGAGCCTCATTCTTTGCCTTTGGAGGCGGAATAAACCTAATGAAATCACCTTCTTGACTTAAAACTTGAATTCTATTGTTGTTTGTATCTGCTACAAGCAAATTGCAATCAGGAGCAAGTATCAAGTCTTCTGGTTGATTAAACTCTAATTCAGCTTTTCCCTCAAAACCTCTAGTTTTAAAAACAGAAAAATCTAAGCTGGCTTCTACTAGAGAGTTTTGTAAAAGAAATAGAGAAAGTATCAAAAAGAACCATTTTTTCATTTTAGTTGTTTCTTTCTTCTATTCTGTTGAATGTTAAATATTTATCTTTACTCAAACGTTCTTGTTTAGGCTTCCCATCGGAAGAAGTTATTGTTCTATAAGCTTCTACTGTGTAACCAGTTACTCCAGGATGAACGATTTTCACTTCACCGTTTTTAAGTTTAGTATTGATACGTTTTTCTGTCTTAAAAGGAATTGCAACTTCGTTTCTGGTAAAAAGTTCGATAGAATCAAAAGGTTTGTTTTCTGCATAAATAGAAACTTCAACCCATCCATCGCCAGATTTGCTTGTTATGAGAATAGGTTCGTTCAAAGCATTAGTAAACTGGAAATCTTTGTAACCCCAAGCAACAGCAGCGTCAAGACCTCGTTCAGCATATTCTATACCATCATAAATAGAGTGATTATGACGTTCGTTAATTTTGGCACCACTAAGAAGGACTGCTCTGTATAGAGTTGTACTAACTTGGCATATACCACCGCCAAGACCAGGAATAACTCTACCCTGTGAAATTACACCTGCTTCTTTAAAGCCGTTTTTCTTGCTTCTTTCACCAACTACTTTATTGAAACTGAATTTCCCATTTGGTGGAATAATTATACCGTTAATTTTATCTGAAGCTATAGCTAAATTTACATTTCTGTTAGCGTCATCTAAATGGTGGGGGTGAGTGGTTCTCCATTTTCCAAGTAAAGTTTTATAACCCAATTCATTCATTTTTGACGTAAATCCTTCATTAGTCTTTGTTATGACTTTAACATCTATCTTTTCATAGTTGTTAGCACCAGTGTTTTCGTAAATACTTTTTTCAAGTTCTTTTAGAGTTTTTTGCTTATCCACTTCCAAATTCATGTCTGCCCCTACAATTTTTTGCAATTTGCTTTCTGTTGTTATGATTTTTGCGGATGAAGGTTTATTATTTGGGAGTTCTATTTCATCAATAAGTGTCTTTGCTAATTCTCCATTAGCAGAAACAGAAAGAATTTTTGCAGGTTGATTAGCTTTTTCTTCTTTGGTAATCTCATAAAGAGGAACATCTTTTGAAGAGATAATTTGATTGTCATCTCCGAAAAAGGAAACCAGAACTTGTTGCTTTTCTGTAGTGGTTTTACTTTTTGAGCTAGATGAATAGTCAGATGAAGTGTTGTCTATAGGATTATTGGAATCGTCTTCTGTAACATTGATTCCTTCTGTTTTCGTTCCTACTTTAGGTTTACTTTTGACATGAATAAAAATAATACTGAAAAAGAATATGCCTAAAAATACTGTTAATGCAGCAATAAACATTGGGTGCTTATAAAACTTCATTTGCCTACGCTCCTAGTTGGTAAATCAATCAGTTTCTGCTTTTAAAGCTCTTCCCATTAAATTCTGAACAGAAGTTTTTGCAGGGTGATCTTCAAAAAGAATCCTATATAGTTCTTCGGTAATTGGAAGCTGAAGATTTAATTTTTTACCCCATTCGTAAGCTATTTTTGTTGTTTCAACACCTTCGACTACCATTTTCATTGATTGAGTGAATTCTTTTAGGCTCATCCCTTTTGCCATTGCTGCTCCTAATCTATGGTTTCTTGATAGAATAGAGTTTGAGGTAGTCATTAAATCGCCTAATCCTGCCAAACCATAGAAAGTTTGAGTTTGTCCACCAAGAGCTGTTCCGAGTTTTACTAATTCGTGAAGGCTTCTTGTAAGATAAGCAGCTTTACAATTATCGCCTAGTTCTAATCCGTCAACGATACCTGCACCTATAGCATATATGTTTTTTAAAGTTCCGCCAAGTTCAACACCTGTGCGGTCGTTATGGCTATAAATTCTAAAATAAGGAGTAGAAAGACATTTTTGTAAAGTTTTTGCTAATTCAACATCTGGAGAAGCTATTACCGATGCACCTAGTTTTTGCTTAGCGACTTCATCAGCAATATTTGGTCCTGAAAGACAGGCTATATGGTCTTCTTTTGAGTCTGGCTCAATTTGAAGAATATCACAAAGCATTTGTGATATTCTTCTGCCTGTTCCACGTTCAAAACCTTTTGCTACGTTTGCAATCCCTTTAAGATTACGTAAGCTTTCTTTATGTGGTTCAAGCGTATCTTTAATAAAACCTGATGGAATAGAAATTAATGCTAGTTCTGAAGCTTTTATAGCATCTTCCATATTATTTGTACATTGTAAACTACTGCAAATTTCAAGATGGGAAACAAAATATGGGTTATGTCTATCTGTGTTGATTCCTGCAACAACTTCTGGCTCTCTTGCCCAAAGTCTTACTTCATGACCATTATTACTTAAAAGATTAGCGAGAGTAGTTCCCCAAGAACCTGCTCCGATAACAGCAAATTTCATTTGTCTGCCTCCATCGTTTCTGATCTATATTATATAAATATTAAGGTGTTATCGATATTTTTTTATATGTATTATTGTATAGTTACTAAATAACAATAATCGCTTATTTTAAATGCAATTCTTTTTTGAGTCAAGAGGGCAGAAAAGATATAATAAAGATATAAGATATAAGATTTAAGATTATTTTAGTTTTTATTGTTTTTGGTAGTTATTGTAGTTATTGTTATTAGAAGGTCTGAAAGAAAACGGTTGTCTCTAATATTCGTTTGCTTGATAACTTTCGATTATACAATAAAAACAACAAAAACTAACTACAATGTAAACCTATGAATAAGATATAAGATATAAGATTTAAGATATAAGATAGAAGAATTGCTGTATTGAGAGTTTATGACTTTTTGTGGTGAGAAATACTTTTCAAAAAAGTTATACTAAACTCCATTGATTCGTATAAGAAAAAGGCTACAATAATTTGTAGCCTTTTTTACTTTTTATAATTCTATTTGCTTAGAGGTCTAATATATCACCCTGATCAACATCTGAAGTATTTTCAGAATTAGAGTCTTCTGTATTTACTGTAGAATTTTGTTGATCATTAGCAGTGTCTATGTTAGCAAATTTTGTATTAAGTTCATTGCTGAATTTGTCGGCTTCTTCTCCACCTTGCTTCCAACCTGTCTTTATAGCATCTGTAACACCACCTAAGAGGTTGCCAAAGGCATCATCTGCGGCTGCGGCTGCTTCACCTGTGGTTTTGATAACTGTTCCAACTTTTTCTACTACTGTTCCAACCCTATAAAGAATTTTCCCTGCATTTTCTAAAGCAACGCCTGCTGCATGAGTCCATGGAATAGCCTTTAAAGCAGCTCCTATTGCTTGTAAGGCTTGCCCAACAGTTTTTAGAACTTTTCCTATATTGATAAGTGTTGTTCCAATTTTTATTAGAGACTTTTGTATTTTAGCTGTTGTTTGGGTTAGGGTATTTACATCTTTATTGTCGTTTAAAGCTGTTACTCTTTTTACTTCTTGTATTTGAGCGTTTATATTGCCAGCAGTACCATTAATTTGATTGAAATTAGCATTAGCGTCATCGATGTTTTGATTTGCATCATCAATATCTTTTTGATCCGCATCTTCGTCTGCATCTTCTGTTGTAATGTTTTGTCTTTGAACTCCACCAACTTCAGAAGCAGAATTACTAAGTTTTGAAGTAATTTCATCTACGGTTGAACCATCTGAAAAAACAGTTGCTGCATAAAGAGCTGAACTAAATATAAATGGTTGAATAAAAAGACAGAAACATAAAAATAAAGATATATATTTTTTTAAAGAATGTTTCATTTTCTCCCCCTAATTTATTTTATATATAGTATACGATTAAATTAATAATTTTGTTGCATTTTTTTTATTTTTATCAAACATATTTTTATCTAATGGAAATTTTTAAGTTTTTTTATTATAAGTCATTCTTTTTTTCTTTTTATAATTGCTTATATTAATAAGCTAATGTAAAATTAATATTGGAGTAGGGAAATGAATAACCGTAAAGGTTTTATTTTATATATTGTCATAGCTATCCTTTTGGGGTTAGCAATTTTGGCTTTCGCTCTGAATGATTTTAAACGTGGAGCGGTAACTCAACTTGCTCATAATGTAGATCAAAATAGATTGATTCTGCTTTGTAAATCAGCAAATTCAGAAGCTCTCGCATTAATAAGAACAAATGCGAACAACTCTCCGAAATCAAATATTTTCAAAGCTTTTCGTAAAATTTTCCCTGATTTTGAGGCTGGAAAAGCTCAAATAAATGAAAAAATACCTGTTTTAACTAATTTCAAACCTGATAAAACTATTGAAATAGCTAAAGAATCAGGTTATTCAATAGATATAGAATGTAATGTAGAATTAACAAGTTTCAGTAAAGCAGAATACAAATCTGTTTCTGCTTTTAATGCATATTTAGATATAAAATCCAAAGCTTATAGAAGAGAGTTTCCTGATAATTCTATAGAAGTTTATGAAAGGCATGATGTGAGACTCGTTGATGTTCGCCACACCCTTGATAAATACGTTCTTTTTGTAAAAAACTATTCCCCAGATTTAAATAATACACAAAGACGTGTAATAATAAGTGGTATGCAACCTCCTGGCGGTGGATATATTTCAAGAGTCTATTTAGGTAATGACAATTATCCAGATGGAAAAGACCCTGAAAAAAGATTATGGTTAGATATTTGTTTTGATGAAATAAAAGAAATGCCAGGTTTCAAAAAGATTTTTGGTAAAAATACTCTTTCTAAATTTGCAGACAATTCAGGGCAGAATAATCTCTTTTTTTCTAGGCAAGTAAAATTTACTAATATCAATTTGCCTATGGAACTATTTTATCATGTTCCTGCTGTGAAAAAAGTTTATGAAATTATTGTTAATCAAGCTGCAGATGGTATTAAAGGAATAAAAGGAGTGAATTATCAAGATGATAACAAAAGATTGGCTGGTGATAAACTAAAATCTAGTTGTCAGCAAGCTATGTCCCTTACCAATAGTAATGCCGCTGCTTATAGAATTTGCAACGATTATGTGTCTAATTATAAAAAATCTACTTATGATGGAAAAACGGTAAATGACTATTCTGGTTGCATTAACTTTAGAACTATATTAAAAACTTGTATTGATAATTGGGTCTACCAATATGGATATTTAGATGCTAATGCTGTTTGGGATGTGGCAAACTGTGAAAGACCAAACTCTCCAAAAGCCCAACCTTGGGTTACAGCTTTAGCTTATCATGGCTTAGTTGTTAAAAATGAAGACAACGAACATTTTGGACAGTATTTTTATCCATATTATAAGAACAAATATAATCCAGAGCGTTTTAGAGTAGGTAAAATGCTTAAACTCTATGGAGACAGAAATATAGAACTGCTTGGGAACAATAGTCAATATCCTGTTCCAGTTCTTGTTGAAGGACCTGTTTATCTAAGGTTTTTTAAAATTGGATATTTCAATGATTTTAAACAAACACTTTCATTTATGGACACTACTCATGATATTCATCCCGAAACGGTTCCTATTCTTTTCAGAGGACCAAATACAAGTATTACATTCCAAAATAAACAACAAGGTGTTGAATTTTCTTCTAATAATAATTATTTTTCAGACAAAACTTTAATGAGTAGGGCAGTTGATGATATACCTATAAATGCTTTGTTAACAGGTGCTGAAAATCCAGTAACTTACTTTGATGGTGATGGAAAGACAAAAACTCTTTCCCATACAGAGGTTTTCAGCGATGCTTTCCTTTATCCTGCACAAAAAAACAATTCAAAAACCGCTGGAAGGTATTTTGGTAGATTAATTGACTTTACAAATGTTAGCTATAATTATCCATCACCTAAGGAGTTTTTAGAAGATAGGGTTAGAGTTATAGATGGAAAAAAGACTCTATGTATAGATGGAATAATGTATATTGAAAAAGGGGATATGGATTTAACCGATATTAATTATTTCTATGGAAAAGGTCTTATATATCTTGCTACTGGAAATGTCACCTTTGGTAATTTTAGAAGAATAAGAGATATGGATTCAGTTCGTTTTTATTTGAGAGCTGGTGATTTGGTGATAGGTTCTAGTAATTCAGAAGTAATGATTGAAGCTTCTCTTGCAGCTTTATATTATAAAGTTGGTAGAAATAACCCTTCTGAACAAGGTAGCCTTGTGCTTAATAACAAAAAAAAGGTTCATATATTTGGAAATCTTATAGTTGACTATCTGTATACTCAAGATTCCTCTGGTAGAGGACTAGAGAAAGATGGAACATTATTAATAGAACATGATCCTTTGATTATGAATCCAGGTTTTACTATCGATAACATAGAACATGACCCATATCAGGTTAGTATTGGAAAAGTTAAAACAGCTTTTGCTATTAATGCTGGAGGCTCTGAACAGTAAATGGATAGAGCAAGAATGATTATAGTCGGAACTGTTCCTATTACTATGGTAATTAATCTTTTATTGCTTAATTTTTTTTGTGGTGATAAACCCGAATTAAAAAATAATCAAAGTTTAAAAGTTAGTAATCCTGTTGAAAATACTGAAACAATAAAGACAAATACAAATTATGAAACACCTTTGTTTTCTAAAAGAATAATTAAGAAAAATAAAACAATAAGTTACACAAAACCACCATCTCACGTTTTTGTAGAATTTAATTCTAGCGATGTTGATTTGGCAAACGAAAAGCAAAGAAGCGAAGGGATTATTGTAAAATGAGCAATGTCTTTCATACAAATAAAAAAGCTTTTGGCTTGCTAGAAATAATAGTGGTTCTAGTGATTGTTGTTGGTGCGGCTATCCCTATTCTAAGAATGGTGACTGGTTCTAGAAAAGAAACAAGCTCTTCTGTAAATTATTTACGTGCTATGGAATTAGCAGATGAAGCAATAGAATGGGCTAATTTGGCAAAGTTTGATGAAGTTGACAAATTAAAAAATCTCAGTGGAACTATATTGGAAGATAATGGAACTGCTATTGTTCCAATTAAGATTAATACTACAACAGTTGATTATCCTAACTGGGTAGGTTCAGAAATATTTAGTAACGAATTGAAATATTCTGAACAGTATTCTAATGCTTATTTTTATAGAGATATAGATGTGCAACCTGTAGTTTCCTCAAATATAGCTAATAATTTATTAAAAAAAGTTGTTGTTACTGTGAAATGGAGCGAAGGTTATAAGCCTTCAAATTTAAATGACCCATCTAATAGAAGTCGGCAGATTCAATTGTCTGTATTGGTAATTAACGATGAAAACCTTATTTATTAAAAATTATTATAAAAGTCGTAAAGCTTTAACATTGATTGAATTATCAATTTGTATAATTGTTGCTGCTCTATTGTTTAAGTTGGTTTTTGATTTTATGAGCAACACACGTCAAAATTATATGTATGGTGTTGTAAACTTGCAAAACCTTCAAGAAGCACGTCTTGCCATTAACTATTTAAGAAGAGATTTCAGTTCTTGTTGTCCAATGTTTACTGATCCTATCGAATCTCAATCTGACGGATATGTGAATTTTCAAAAAACGAGAAAGCAGCTTTTTGTGACACAAAATACTAAAGAAAACTTTTCTGGAGATTTAATCCAAATTCATGAACATGGTTTGCTTTTTCATAAATATTTATTTGGCTCTTATGGAGAACACCCCAAAGTTGAATCTGTTACATACCAATTCGATAAATCTTCAAAAACATTAGTTAGAACTTCTGATACAAAAGGAAGAAAAACATTTGCTGGTTTTGAAGATGTTGATTTTGCTTTATATGCTCACGAAATAAATCCTTCTGTTCCTGTGTTATGGGTTAAATTTAGAATACATGAATCTTCAAATATCTATGCAAGCGATAAAATTGGAACAGCACTTGAACTGACAACTACAATTTCAAGTTCTTTTATTGACAGTTCACAGAATAATAAGTATTGGCGTTATCAAACAGGACAGATTAAATAATTAATAATTATTAATTTTTTGCCGATTATTCTACAAAGGCATAATTATCTAAAATAGACTGCTAAATTAGATTTTGTAATTCTTTGGAGACGGCAAAATGATAGAAAACAAGTTCAACCAAATTATTAATGATTGCAAAAGGCGAATAGAAGCTAACCCACGTGATTTTTTTGCATACTATCAGCTTGCTCGTGCCCTAGAATTGTCTGGCGATACAGATATGGCAATAAAAGTTTTCAGAGATGCAATCACTATTAATCCTAAAGATGCTTATGCTCATAATTTTGTTGGTCTAGCCTACAGAAATAAGGGAATGTTGGATGAAGCCATAGTTGAATTTAAAAAAGCTATAATGTACAATCCTGGCTATGCTTACCCTTACGCTAATCTTGGTGTTATTTATAAGTTAAAAGGGCTTTCTGATGAAGCTATTATACGTTTCAAAAAAGCAATAGCTCTAAAACCTGATTATGCTTTTGCCCATTTACAGCTTGGTTTGATTTATAAATTAAAGAAACTGTATGACGAATCAATTATTCGGTTAAAAAACGCTGTAAGATTAAATAGAGATTATTCTTATGCTCATTTCTCTCTTGGTTCAGTTTATCTTGAAACAGGTAAAATTAAAAGAGCTATTGTAGAATTTAAGAAAGCTATACTTCTTAACTCTGAAGATGCTCATTCTATTTGCCAATTGGGAAGGTGTTATATTGCTCTAGAAAAATATAACGAAGGAATCAAGCAATTAAAAGATTCTATAGAAATAAATCCTGATAATGCTTTTGCTTATTTAAATCTAGGTATAGCATATTATTTCCTGCAAAATTACGATGAAGCCATAGTGGCTTTGAAAAGGGTCGGAGATATTTCCCCTTCTCTGATAGAAGCAAATATATATCTTGGCCAGTGTTACTCAAAACAGGGAATGGACGATGCGGCTCTTACCGAATTTAAGAAAGTAGCAAAAGCTGATAGTAAATACCCCAAAATTCATCTTTATTTAGGTATGATACTTCGTAAAAAAGGTGAAATTGTAAAAGCTATAGAACAGTTTAAACAGGAAAATGCCCTTAATTCCAACGATGCTGATATACATTTAAATTTGGGACTTGCTTATAAAGATAGAGGTATGTTAGATGACGCCGCAGGCGAACTTAAACGAAGCCTTTTCTTAAATCCAAATTTAAGTAGAGCTCATGATGTTCTTGGCGAAATATACGATGTTAAAGGCGAATGTGACAAAGCGGTTTTCCATTGGAATAAAGCCACAGAATTACGTAAAAAAATTGGTGATGAACCTGTTCTTAAACCTATTAATGTCATAAAAAACAAAACAGAAATAGACATGATGATAGAAAAATATAGAGCAGAAGTAGCTAATAATCCAAATAGCACAGAAGCTCATTATAAGTTGGGTTCTGCTTATAAGAACAAAGAGCTTTATGATGAAGCTATTTTGGAATTTCGTAAGGTTATTGCATTAAACCCTTACGATACATTTGCTAATTACAATCTTGAAGTTATTTATCGTTTAAAAGGCATGGATGACCAAAATATTACTCGCTGGAAAAAGACTGTAACTATTAATCCAGACAATGCGGGTGCTCATTATAGATTAGGTCTTGCTTATAAAGAAAAAGGTCAAATTGATGAAGCTATTAGAGAATGGGAAAAGGCTGTCGCTTTAGATCCTGATTTCTCTCATGCTCATTTGCAACTTGGCATAGCATATAAAAATGTTGGAAAATCTGAACAGGCGATTAGTTCTTGGAACAAGACTATTGAATTAGATCCCGAATTTCAAGAAGCTTTCTTCCATCTTGGAAAAGCTTATTTAAACCAAGGTCGTTTGGAAGAAGCTATTTCATCTATTAAACGAACTATTAAACTTGATCCAACAGATGTAGAAAGTCGTTTCCTGTTAGGTGTAATTTATAAAAACAATGGAATGATGAAAGATGCTTGTGAGGTTTTTGAAGATATTTTAAAAATAGATGATTGTAATGCTAATGTTCTTACTGCTTTAGGTTCTGTTTACAAGAGCTTAGGTGAATTAGACAATGCTATTAACTGTGTTACTATGAGTTTAAGATTAGATTCTAGTAAATTTTATTCTCATTATTTACTTGGAAGTATATATAGAAGCTTAGGAAAAACAGAATTAGCAGAAGTGGCTTTTAAAAAAGCTATATCTATAAATCCTGATGATGCTTTTTCTCAATACTCTTTGGGTGTGCTTTATAAAAATTCTGGTCGAGTTACAGAAGCAATTAAAGCTTTTTCTACTTCTATAGAACTTGACAATGACGATGCTTATTCTCATTCGCATTTAGGTGTTGCTCTTTACGAAGATGGACAGTTAGATGGGGCTATAATAGCACTTCAACGGGCTATACAAATAAACCCAGATGATCCTTATACGCTTTATAACCTTGGAGTTGCTTATCTTGACAAACATCTGCTTGATGCTGCTATAGATGCCTTGGTTAAGGTGGTAAATATAAATTCAAATGATTCTTATGCCTGTTTCTACTTAGGACAAGCTTATGAAGAAAAGAATATGCTAAAAGAAGCTAAAGCTTGTTATTTACGTTCAGAGCAAAACTCTCCTTCTAATACCCAGATTGCTAGATTTGCAAAAGAAGCTTGTTTAAGGCTTCAATAAGTTTTATAAAGGAAATAAATATGAAAAGACTTGGTTTTTTAACCATTTTCTCAGTCTTTTTTATTGTTGTAGTATCATTAATAGGCTGTTCTGAAAATGTTAAGCCTCGTGAAGGGGCTATTGAAGGAAAAATCACGACTCTTTCAGGAAAGCCTTTAAAAGATGCTTTAGTAGAATGGCAATACGACAATACTAGATGGAGTCTTACAGATGAAAATGGTTATTATTTTATAGATGGAATAGGTTTTGGAACACAAATATTTACTGTTACAGCTAATGGCTATAGAACAACTAACTTCAAAGCTTCAGTTTATTCTGACATGACGACAACAGTTGACACTTTTTCAATTCAAGGTCTTAGTTTTGTTTATTCTGATATAAATGTTGAAAAAACAACAGCGACTAATGCTTTGATTAGCTGGAAAACTTCAGATTATACAAATGCAATTATTGAGTATGGTCAGACACAAAGCTTAGGTTCTTTTGCGAGAGAAAAGACAGGAGTTTATTCTACAACTCATAGCTTAGAAATAACTGGACTTACTCCAGAAAAAACTTATTATTTCAGAATTAATGCTAATAGAGAAAATCAAAGCATAGAAAGTTCTTCTATTTTTAGTTTTACTACTTTAAACACAATGGAAGACGGTACTGCTCCAAAACCTCCAACAAATGTTGAATCTGCTTTAAATGGAGTTCCAGGACAGGTGGTAGTTTTTTGGAATCCTAGCAATGAAGCTGATTTAAAAGGCTATAAAGTCTATAGAAGTGAAGTTGCTAATGGCGATTTTACCGAAGTGACTCAAGGTTTCATGGCTAGAGGGCAGGAAAGATTTACAGATACAACAGTTGTTACTGGTAAAAAATACTATTATCGTGTTACTGCTATAGATAAAGCTAATAACGAAAGTGGTTATAATAATGTTACAGATATTTTAGTTCCAGGAAATATATATTCTGAAGTCAGATGGACTGTCGCTAATAGCCCATACATAGTAAAAGGCGATATTAACGTTACCGAGTTTGGAGCACTATATATTGATGGCGGAGTTAAAGTTTTAATCGAAGATTTTGACGGATTGAGAGCAGGAAAAGACGGAGAAAAAATAGAAATCTCAGTTAGTGGTTCTTTGATTGCTTCTGCTGGAAATACAATCCCTGTCACTATTGCTGCAAACAAGCCAAATCCTTCAAAAGGAACTTGGGACGGTATAACTTTTACTAAATCTACTAATGTTTCTAATTCGATAGTCAATTTTGTAATATCTGATGCTGATACAGCAATTACTCTTGATAATTCCTTTGTAAACTTATCTGGAATAAAGATTTACAATTGTAATACTGCTATTAAAGCTGAAAATACATCGGAAGTAACTATTGATAATATTCTTGAAAAACGTTGCACTAACGGTTTAAAACTAGATTCAAATACTGCTATTGTAGTTAGTAACAGTACATTCGTTCACCCAACAAATTGCATTATATCCTCAAATAATGACG
>CAJOQX010000057.1 GCA_905236865.1 Candidatus Rifleibacteriota bacterium | reverse complement strand
AGGTTCCACAAAGTCATGTTGTTGCTTTAACACGTTTCGGCAAATTTTCCAGACTTTTAACTCAAGGTCTTCACGCGAGAATCCCATTATTAGAATCTGTTTATTACGTTGACTGGGGCAATATAGCGAACAAAGAAGGCTGTTATATTGAACTTACTGAACAAATAATAGATACAAAACCCAAAGAATGTCATACCAAAGTTAATGTTCCTGTAACAATAGACGCTGCCATTTATTGGAAAATAATAGATGTGGCAAAGGCTTTATTCGAAGTTGATATTTTGCCACGTTCTTTAATAGATTCTTGCCTTAATGCTCTTAGAGCAGAAATAGGCAAACTTTCTCTGGATCAGGTTTTGAGTTCTAGACGTGAGCTTTCCGAGAAAGTTGCAGCAAGTCTTTTAGACATCTCTTCAAAATGGGGAGTTTCAATAAGTCGAGTAGAAATTCAGGAATTAAAGACTACTGACGATACCGCTGACGCTATGAGAATGGAAATGGCTGCCGAACGCAAGCGCCGTGCAGCAGTTTTAGAAGCTGAAGGTATTGCAGAAGCCAGAAAAAAAACAGCCGAAGCTGAAGCTTATGCAATAAAAATTAAAGCTGATGCTGAAGCAGCTTACATAAACAAACTATCAGAAACATTGGGTCCAGACCAAGTCAGCAAACTTCTAATGATTGACAAAGTATTAGAAGGCTACAAAAGCATTTCTCAAAGTCCTTCAAGCAAGGTATTTTTGCCATCCAATGTTCAGACTATTCTTGAAAGCTGCAATATCAACAAAAAACAGTAAAGTTTAAATAATATCACAATAACTACATGAATAATTCTGTTGTTATTGTGATATTTATATGTAAAAGGTAAGAAAAAAATGTCTATAGGAATGTCTATTGTATTTATTGGAATTATTCTTATTTTATTGGATATATTCTTTCTAACTGATTTACCAACTGTTATAGCAATTATATTATTTAGCCTTGCCTTTTATATTAACTTGAATTATGAGCCATTAATAAATATTACACTTACAATAATTTTTTTCTTTTTCGTTTTCTTTATTTATATTTCCTTTTGGAAAAAATTAAAATTATATATCATTGATAAATGGTTAGCTAAAGATGTTTATAAAGCAGGAGTATATAATCTTCCTGGACGTCAAGGAACAATTAAATTAATTGAAGATAAAAAAGTGGCTATTATTGATGGCGACGTTTACAATTTATCTGAAGATTACAATATTTCTGAGGGTGAAAAATTTACTGTAAAAGAAGTTAAAGACGGTAAAATAGTTATTTATAAAAAATAAATATAGTGTCATAGTTTGCGGGATTCTTCTGCTGGGTAGTTGTATTGTTACTATTAGAGTTAGAATTACTAGAACTAGTAGCAGTAGAAGAACTGTTGCTAGTTGAAGAAGTTTCAGCCTTTGGAGCTTCTTCTTTTACGGGATTAGTTCTTAATTTTCCGTTTTCACGCTACTTCGTAGAGGTAATCATTCAATTCTGAAATCAAGTCTTTCAGACGGTTATTAAAGGCTTTATTAATTCTTGCAAATCCGCCTCTGTCTTTAAATTGAGTAACAGTGTCAAAATCTTCAGGAGTAATTACATTATCGTTAAGCAGTGCTTTTTCTATTTTATCAAGCCATTTTAATTCTGTATAATTAAAAGAATGGACTTTTCTTAACTTGTCAACAGCATCTTTAATACGTTTTTCGTGAGAAACAAGATTGGTTCCTATGGCACAGCGTCTTATAAGGCTGATTATATCAGCGGTTATTTCTTTATTTGTAATTTTGGAAATAGCTGAATTAAGCTGTTTTTCCGAATAACCTTCTATATCAAGTTTTGAAGCTAGTTCTCTTAAAGATTTTCTTGTTAATTCCTTTGGCTTTGTGCAAACTATATATAAAGCAGGAATCAGGCTCATATTAGATTTTATAAAATTTGTAAATTCTTCGATATAATCTTTTTCCTTTGAATTATTTTTACCATAGAAACGTTCAACTGTTTTAATTTTATCTGTAGTAGGATTAATTATAATAACCGTTGGTTTTACGTATTTTTTCAAAAACTCAAATACGTCTTTTGATTCCAACAAGTATTTCTTTGCTTCATCAAGATTTAAAGACTTAATATGGTTAATAAACTCAGATGGCGTTTTCCCACCAGAAAGAGTTTTAAAGTTTTCTAACGCCTTATCGTCTAATTCTTTCTTTGAACGCTGTAATTTACCTATAATCTGATTAATCTGGAACTGAGTGTCTTTCTTTTCTTCGCTGTTTTTAAGCTGTCCCAAAAGCTTATCATAGCCAATAAGAGGATTTACTACAACAGGCTTCATTGTGCTAAAATCCTGCAAAGCTTCGCAAGTGCCTACTGCGTCATATATATCGAAGTGGGTTTTATGAAGTTTTGCACAAAGTCTTGTAGCACGACCAAGCATCTGTTCATATAAAATTCTCGAACGCACTTTCCTTAAAAAACCAAAGAGGTTATTTCGGGAACATCTATACCAGTAGTCAGTAAATCGACAGTTACAGCAATACTTGGAAATTCTTCATTTTTAAAGTTTCTGATAGCCTGCTGAATCTTGTCTTTATTACCATTGCCGATACTGCCTGTAATCTTCATTATTGCTTCGTTTGGAAGATTAGATTCAGAATAAATATCTTTTAAAATCTTGACTATTGTGTCAGCATGACGGTCATTTACTGCATAAATTAGAGTTTTCCCATAGGTTTTAGGATTATTTGGGTGAAGCTTTTTTGATATTTCTTTTAAAACAGTTTCGTTAAAGCTTTCAACAATAACTCTATTGTTGAAAGAATCAACATCGAAGTCTATTTCGTCAGGAATATTTTCAATATTCTTAACTTCGCCTGTGACTGGGTCAAAAAGGGTTATATTGTCGCCTTTTTGATAATGTATGCCCTTTTCAGCTAACTCTGTTTTAATTATATATGGTGCGTCATGGTCGCACAAAAAACCGTCTATAACAGCTTCTCTATAAGTGTAGGTAAAAACTGGAGGTCCGAAAATTTCAGTTGTCTGCAAAGCAGGTGTAGCAGTCAGTGCTATTTTTACGGCATCAAAATATTCTACGACTGCTCTATACTTGCTTTGGTAATCTCTCTGGTCGTTAAATAAAGATTCCTCTTCGCCCATTTCCTTGTCCAAGATGTAGCCACGATGGGCTTCATCAATAATAAGCAAATCATAGTCTGAAATAGACGGAACTCTCTCTTCGTCTTCGTTATACATAATGCGTTTAACCATGCTTTGAACAGTAGCAATCTGAAGCCTGGTTTCAGAATCTATGTTCTTGTCTTCCAAGCCTTTTATGTTGTAAATGTTGTTCAAAGTCATCAAATCTTCTAGTCTGACTTCTTTGAAAAAGTCGTTAGCCTGTTCGCCAAGAGAGTTTCTATCAACAAGGAACAAAATTCTTTTGAATCTGCCAGATTTTAATAAACGGTAAATCATGCCGAGAACAGTTCTTGTTTTCCCTGTTCCTGTAGCCATAGCCAGCAAAACGTTCTTTTTGCCTTCGATTATAGCTTTTTCGGTAGCTTTTACGGCGTTAAGCTGATATTCTCTCAAGTTAAGACCATCTTTGTTCAAAAGCAGGTCATAAGGCATTTTCATTAATTCGTTGTTGGCATCCTGATTATCTGCTTCTAATCGTTCTTTTATACCCAATGGGCTAAACCAGCCTCTTAAAGCCTTTGGAACATTTGCTGAGTCTCTTAGGTCTTGAAACCAGATTCCACTTAAGGTTTCAAACTGTTTTATATATTCTCTGCCGTTTGTAGCAAATATGAAGGGCACTTTGAATTTGCCCCAGGAGCCTATAACGTATTCTTCATCTTCTTTGCGAATATTAGAAGCATAGTCTTTGCACTGGTTATCTATAACAGAAGATACATCTTTGTGCTGTGCCTTGGCTTCGATTATTCCAACCAAATCTGTATCTACAAACAAGGCATAATCTGCAAATCCTTTTTGCCATCAGCAGAAAGAGTCGGCCATTCAGCTATCGCCATATTATGATTCTTTTGGGGTCTTGTTCCCAAAGAATAGCGTAAGCTTTCAGAATCACATTCCCAGTCTACTTTGCGTAACTGTTCGTCAATCATGAAGCGAGTTTCTGCTTCTGATTAATAGCGATGGGAAGAAGCAATCGCAGTTTTTTGTTTTCGTTCGGTTATTTGAAGTGGCTGAGTAGTTTCTGCTACATTCTGTGCAGCTTTTTCAGCAAGTTTATCATCTTTTTTATTTTCTGCTTCTTTAGCTTCTTTTGTTATTCGTATAATTTTAGGAGGTCTTGCTAGTTCAGCGGTTGCAGCAGTTTCAGATTGCTCCAATGGCATTACAAAAGCTTTGTGTTTGTAGTCGCAATCGCCGTAGGCTTCCATAAACCACTCGCAAAGAGTGTAAGCCATTTCTATTAAAGATTTGCCTGCTTTTATTGATGAGAAGTTTTCATGAGCAGCTTTATTACGCATTTTTCTTAGACTGTGAAGAACATCTGCCAGGTCTTTTGAAAGCAACCCTTCCCTATAAAGAATATCAATGCGTTTTATCGCTGTGTTCTCTGCTGGTGCTGGGATTTTATCGTAGGCAAACATCAAGTTGCTTATAGTTTCGCCTATCATGCCCAATTTCATCAAACAGAAATTTGAATCTGAATAAAGATATTTTTCTGCTAACTCACCAAAATTAGCCAGCACAGGAAACTCTTTCTTCAAAAATTCAAAGTTGGATGGCATAATAGTTTTTCTCTTTACTCAAGCAAGTGCACTTCTTTATAAGCAGCACTTTATTTTTGTATATTTTTTATATTTTAGACAAATTTAATCATTTTTTCAATATTTCTAAAACAAATCACTGTGCGAACCAGTGCGGGAAAGAGTCAAAATCAGAACATCATTGTTTAACGAATATATTAATAGCCAATCAGGCTCTATATGACATTCTTTAAATCCTTTCCAGTTACCTGTTAAATCATGCTCTTTATATTTTTTAGGTAATTTGCCTTCATTAGCTAATAAACGTATCGTTTCATCTAATAAATCAATTTGAAAGCCACGTTTAATCGCATTTTTATAATCCTTTTTAAATCTTGATGTCCATATAACTTTGTAACTCATTTTTTTAATTCTTTCAAAGCATCTTCTACATCGTATTTAATAGTATTAGGATTAGATAACAATTCTTTTGATTCAATTAAAGCAGATATGGTATCTGAGTTAGGAGTATGGAGAGAAACTTCAAATGGAATTTTGCCTTCTCTTACTGACTGCTTCAAAAATATATTAAAAGCAGTGGTCATATTCATACCAAGTTCTTTAAATAAGTTTTCTGCCTGGGCCTTTAAAATGCTATCTATTCTAAAACTTACACTAGCTAAATTAGACATA
Source organism: Candidatus Rifleibacteriota bacterium (assembly GCA_905236865.1). GTDB lineage: Bacteria > Muiribacteriota > Ozemobacteria > Ozemobacterales > Ozemobacteraceae > RUG334. The sequence continues at coordinate 4,521 of CAJOQX010000057.1, read as the reverse complement.
TACTTACCTCTTTCGTTGTTATATATATATTGTATAGTAAATTCAATGTAATTGTAAAGTTTAAAAAACGGAAAACGGAAAGCTGAGAGCGGAGAGCAAGAGAGCTAGAGAGGGGAAGAGAGCACAAGAGCTGAGAGCTAGAGAGATGAGAAATGAGAGATGAGAGCAGGAGAGCGGAAGAGCGGAGAGAGCAAGAAAGCAAGAGGGAAAAAGAGCGGAAGAGCGGAGAGCGGAAGAGAGCACAAGAGCTAGAGAGCGGATGGAAAAAACGGAGAATGCAGTTTTGTGATCAAAATAGAAAAGTTGAAAATACATTACCATAATTATATTAAAAACATATAAAAGGAGGTTTTTATGAGTTATAGAGATTTAATTGTATGGCAAAAATCTAAGAAATTAGCTGTTAATATTTATAAATTTACAGATTATTTACCATCTAAAGCAAAGTTTTCTTTGGCAGAACAAATGAATAGAGCAGCAATTTCTATTCCTTCTAATATTGCTGAAGGTAATGGTAGAAATTCAACAAAAGATTATATTCATTTTTTATATGTAGCTAAAGGCTCTTTATTTGAATTATTAACCCAAATAGAAATATGTCTAGAAGTTTATCCTGAATTAAAAGAATTAATCGAAACATTATTTTATCAATGTGAAGAAGTTAGAAGAATGCTTATTAAGCTAATAAAACAGTTGAAGTTAAAACTATAGCTCTCAACTCTCATCCCTCTTCTCTTCCGCTCTTTTGCTCTAAGAGGCGCCAGCCTCGCCCGCTCTTCTGCTCTCCCGCTCTCCCGCTCTAAGAGACTTTGCCTCGTCTGCTCTCTTCTCTTCCGCTCTAAGAGGCGTTAGCTTCGTCTGCTCTTTTGCTCTCTGCTCTCTGCTCTCTGCTCTCTGCTCTCTGCCTTCAGCTCATTGACCACAGACTGAATCAAGTCGGTGGCTTCTTCCAGCATGGCTATAGCTTCTTCACCGCTTTCAATCGGGTCTGGTAAGTCTTCGTAATCTACAACAGCTTCGTCTCTTATTAAACCTAAGTCTAATGAATGAGCCTTGTCATAACTTCGATCAAGGGTCTAGGGGTAAAATACTGACCAGCACCTGACTTCTTTTCGTTTGCGTTCTTTTCAAGCAAACCTTCGTAAAGGTCGCCAAACCCTTCTTCTTTTGCAGAAAACCAGTCTAATTCATTAATAGAATTAATAATTTTCTTTAAATTCTTAGGCTCATCAATATTTGAAGAAGCTCCAGCATAGATTTCCTTGATTCTACCAGAGCATTTTTCACCAAGATGTTCTAGAAGTTCTTTATAGTATTTTTTCAGCTCAATACCATCTTTTGAAGCTAAAACATCCCAGTGGTATTCTTTTGGAATACCCATCTCTGTTTCTTTACCTGTTTCTTTTGCCATTTTGAGGAAAAGAATATAGGTAAGCTCTGTTACATACTGATGATAGGTGATTCCATCGTCACGAAGAACATTACATAAATTCCAAAGTTTTGATACGATTTCTTGGGTTTGCATTTGTTTTACCTTGTTATGCTTTTCTTTTCTAGTATAAGCATCACAGTTAAATAGGCTCTAGCTCAAGTTCTTCGGGAACGACAACCTTGGGGTGAGTCTTTATAGGTTTGAGCTTTACTGGCTTATATTCTTTGGTATCGTAGTTCGCAGTTTTATTCTTCTGTGTGGAAGTAGAATTATTGCTTGAACTTGAAGTTGTTGCAGAAACGGTAGAAGAACTACTTGTAGTGCTCGTTATATTACCAGCTGTTGAATTACTTGACAAACTGCTCGAAGATGAATCTGAAACAGGTTTTGATTTTTCTTTCCAACTACCATGAACTTTACAAGCTATATATCCGTCTTTGGTTAAATCGCCTACTGAATAGAATTCGCAACCAGGTATTTCTTTAGCTTCCTTATAATAAGGCATTCCTAGAGGATGCCAACCTTTTTCCTTGATAAAATCCATTAACTTTTTTTCATCAAGAGAAATCATTTTATCTTCTTTATGATACATATCTAAATTATAAGAATCAAGCATATCATCTTGCAGATATCTTTGACCTCTATGACACACATATTTATTCATGTGTTCTGTTGCTGTTTCAAAATCAACAAATTTTTCAGAAGCAAGAGTTACAGATTGTTTAATAGAAGCTACTGACCTAATAATATAGGCAATATCAAACTTGGTCTTTATGAAAGCCACAGTTTCGTCTTCTTCCCCCAAAGATATTTCAATTGAATCAATAAATTTCTTTGATTTTGAATGAACATACAAAGTGAAACTAATCATTGCAAAATCAGCAAAATTACTCTTCTTCATTATTTCCCTATAACCATCTATAGCTTTTTGAAGATTGCTGCTATAAAGTGTTCTGAATGTTTCCAAATAATTCATTACCTGTTCAGATATATCTGAATCTGTGCATTTTACTTCTACTTTAATAGAGTCTTCATCAAAAAATGCAAGCAAATACTTAATTCCATCTAACATTTGAAACGCTGGATTTTCTTGTTTAACTTCTGCTGGAATATCTGTAAACATTCTTTTCATACTAGACATTCCTGTGACCTTAGCTACTAATTCGCCTGCAACTTCTAACAATGATTTTCCATCTATATATACAAAGCCTTTGCCTTTTTCTATTAAAGAATTAAGTTCTTTAGTTATTTCAGTTGATGTATTAACGTCAATTGGTATTAGAGTTTTATTGCTCAATGAAAATATATTTTTAGGAACATTATTCCCTGAAAAATAACAAAAACTTTCATTCTCACGATTGAAAAAAGTTACTCGCTTTATATCATTATCAAAATCTATTGAATACTTTTCTTTAAAAATATTTTTAATACTAGAAAGAAATTTTACAGATTCATTTCCATTAGAAAAGTTTTTATTTGCCCAATCCAAATCAAAACTAAAAATATATTTTGAATCTTTAGAAATATAAATTTTTCCAGAATCAGCAAAACCAGAAGAAAGACTTAATATAAATATAGATAAAATTATAATTATTTTCTTCATTATTGTGCTTTCCTCCAATGTTTTCCATGCTTCTTGCAATTTATATATTTATCATCAGTCAAACTGTATTCACAATCAGAAGAAGTTTTTTTAAGTTTTTCTTTTAAATAATTATCTTTAATTAAAGTTTCTATATTTAAAAGAGTCATTTTATTATCTTTGTGCTTGTTATAATCTTCCACAGCTCGAGAAATATTGTACATATTGTCACTACAGTGATTATGTATTTCACTTTCTTTATTATATTCGTACATTTGGTAAAAGAATGCAACAATTACAGAAGATGTTTGACTCCAACAAAAATCTAAAGATGCTTTAATAGAATTTTCATTTTGCTTAATATCTAGATGATTTATAAAATCTGAACTTTTACTTGAATATAATGATTTAAAAATTAAATCAAAAGTATTGTCAGAAAAATTATTTTTCGTGTCAGCTATTTCTTTTTTTATTTTTTCTAAGGAAGTATCAAGATTTTGTTTGAATTTTTCAATCTGTTCCTTTAAAAGATTATTTATTTTTCCTAGCACTTCCTTAGATGTAGCTGAATCGTTAAAATCAACTTCAAATATTAATTTATCATCTTTTATATAGCTTAAAGCAAAATTAGCTTTTTCCAAACCAAAATCAGGATAACTAAATATCTTTTTCAGTGTTGGAAATATGTCCTTGCTGACATATAGAAAATTATTTGTTATCTGTTTTAGATTATTAATTGAATTTGGAGTATTAGAAAGCTTTACCTTATCTTTTTTTATAAAATCATTGCTTATAATTATTGTATTCTTATCAAAGAACACAATGTTTAAAAAGCCATCTGCTCTAAGTGCCTTATATTTATTGCCACTAACTTCAATTTCTTCTAATCTTTGAAAACGCCATTTTTCTGATTCCATCACTGTTTTTATGGTGTTTTGCATCTTTTCGGGGTCGAAACTACCATTAATAACAGCTATATAATCATTGCTTCTGTAACCAGAATACATATATAAGGTAATTTGCTTAACATCTTTTTCTATATCAAATGAGTATCTTTCTTTTAAATGGGAAACAATTTCTTTGTAACCTTCGGAATCAGCGGTTTCTTCTGCTGTTAGACCCAGTATTTCTTTTGCCTTGTCTATTTCTAAGTTCAAAAAATAGGTTGAACCATCAATAAAGCAGTCTGCAAAAGCAAGACTAGTAATAAATATAAAACCAAGCAACAACCAATATTTTTTCATAAAAACTCCTATACGAAAACACTCAATAAAATAATACTATATGAGAGCATGATAGGCAATAGGCAATTTGAGAATTGAGAGATGAGAGATGAGGGATTTGTTTTTAATTAATGATAGTATACTGTCATTGCAAGAGCCTGTCTAAAAACTAGCTTTTTTCTCTAAAATTAGTAATGCCTAATTATTTTAAAATCCCCCTTAGTCCCCCTTTACGAAAGGGGGCAAGGCCATTACTCCATACACTGAATTTTTAACAAATTCTT
>CAJOQX010000056.1 GCA_905236865.1 Candidatus Rifleibacteriota bacterium | reverse complement strand
GAAAAGAAATTATACGATATAGATTTAATCAACCAACAACTTTTAAAATACGACCAAATATTGCTTGGCTCAACTACAAGGTGATTGAGAATAGTTATTAATAACAGTTATTGATCAAATAAGAGATAACAATTGAGAATTTATCATTTTTTTGATAGTTCCAATTATTTATAGATAAATACTCAACTTTCAAATCTTAAATTCGACACGAATTAATCAAGTATATTATTGTAAAAAATATTTAAAATTATGTACACTTTTTTTTAAAATCACCTTGTGGCATTTAATTTTTCGTGATAAAATTAATTTTAATACACTCACCTATATTATATAAGGTAAGTTAAAAAATAAGCTCGATAAGTATATAGTAATTAGTAAGGAGCAAGGAATGCGTAAGTCACTATCTTTTGTCGCAATTGCAATGTTAGCTTTCGTAGCAATGTCTACACCCGTTAATGCTAAAGATTTTACAGATAAGCTTAATGCCATCGAAGATGCAAAGCTTAGAAGAACCCTTAGCAACAGTATCGCTATCGGTTTAATCACAACCGATGAAGAACTTCAAGCAGCTATTTCTCAATCAATAGATGCAAGAGAAGAAGAAGGTTATATTTCTTATAGCACTAGCACAACTAATAAGAAAAATACGAATACTCGTAAGAAACCCAATAACAATAACAAGCCAAATAACAATGGAAATGGCAACAATAAACCCAATAACAGTGGGAATTCTGCCTTAGCAGCAAAGATTACTTCTTTATCTAAAAATCTTAAATCATTAGATCAAGCTGCTTCAGTAAAGGTTCAAAAAACCGAAGGTGGTAATAAGTATGGAGCTAAGTTGTTTAAAGATATAACAACTCCAATTCCAGCCGCCTACGACAGATGCGTTAAACTCTGTGAACTCTTTGATCCACACACAAATACTCCTGAAATGAATCAGCATGGTAAGGCAATCAAAGAATTCTTCTATTCAATCAAAGATGACCCATGTGTAAAAGAAGCTTTAAAGGTTACCAATACTACTATTGATGATATGATCAACAACTGGTTTGGTGTTGGTGCTGGTTTTGAACACGTTATCGCTGGAGAAATAAAAGGAACAAAAGTTTCTGGTTATCATTGGTGGTATAGATATTATTCTGATGAAAGAAAAGGTCGCATCGAATATATTAGTTCTGTAGAAGCAATTGGTAATCCAAGAATGTATACTGGTTGTTTCAACTGGGATCCAGACGGCAACGGTCCTCTTCCAATGTGCAAAAAACCAAAGGGAGGGTTCACTCTCCAACATTCTCCAATGGCAATACTTGCTTTAGGTCATATAGCAATAGAAACTTGTCGTGCAAGTGGCAATGTTCCAGGTTCTATGACTTTCAAAGCTGATATAAATGGCGAAACATTTACATGGCAGCTCTATACAATGGGTGGAACAATTCGTTCTCTTTACCCAATGGCTAACCGTGAATAAGATTTAACAACAACCTCCTTTGTTTGATAAAAAAAGGCCAGTTTTTACTGGTCTTTTTTTATGTGTTATTTTTTGTTTGATATAAGAAATCATAAAGAGATTATTGACAACTAATTGTTTAAAGGCTATAACTTAAACTTCAAATTATCAAGGGACATACATAGAATATATGGAAAGATATAACGAAGTAGTCAACAAATTACTAACTTTTAGACACGAAAGAAACTGGGAACAATTCCATACTCCAAAGAATCTTTCTATGGGTATATCTATTGAAGCATCTGAACTTATGCAGGAGTTTCTTTGGAAAAACGATGAAGAAGTGGCTCAAAGAATAAAAGATAAACCTGAAAATATTGCCGATGAAATAGCAGATATAGCTTCTTATTTATTTTTACTTTCTCACGATTTAGGTTTTGATTTGTTCAAAGAAATAGAACGTAAAATAGAAAAAAATTCTAAAAAATATCCAAAAGAAAAATGTTTCGGCATAGCCACAAAATATAACGAATTAAAATGAATAAACGCAAATATTATTTTACCATAGCTGGATTATCCGCAATTCTTTTTATTGGGGCATATATTTCAATACATTTTGGAAGTGTAAAGATTCCTTTTTCCGCTACTTTACAAGCTTTTTGTCAAAACAGTCAATTCTTTGCAGAAAAAATACCAGACGAAGATCTAAATACATTTTTAATGATAATCAAAGATATTAGATTCCCAAGAATACTAGCGGCTTTAATCTGTGGTTTGGCTCTTTCTATTTCTGGAGCTGCTTATCAAAGTATGTTCAGAAATCCATTGGTTTCACCAGATTTGCTTGGTGTTCTTGCTGGTTCTGCTTTTGGTGCTTTATTAGCAATGATTTTTGGATATTCTTTTGTTGGAGCACAATTAGGAGCATTTATTTTTGGAATTTTAGCGGTTCTTTTAGCTATGGGCTTGGCTTTATTTTTCCCAGGCAATAGATTGGTAATGCTAATTATGGGTGGTGTTATCAGTTCTTCTTTTTTCTCTTCATTACTTTCAATTATAAAATATGTTGCTGACGCTAAAGAAAAACTTCCTAGTATTGTGTTTTGGTTAATGGGTGGTTTTTCAACTGTTTCTTCAGATATGCTTTATTTATGTGCTTCGATTATTATTATTTGTAGTATTGGGCTTGTTTTAATGTCTAGTAGATTAAATATACTTAGTATGGGTGACGAAGAAGCCCAATCATTAGGAATTAACGTTTTAAAGACAAGGAATATTATAATAGGTCTTACAACAGCGATTTGTGCAACAACAGTTGCTTTAGGTGGAATGATAGGTTGGGTTGGTCTTATGATTCCACATATAGCAAGAATGGTTACAGGACCAGATAATAGACAATTGTTGCCCGTATCTGGCCTTATAGGTGCTATTTATCTTATGATTGTTGACAATTTATGCCGTTGCGGTTTTGAAACAGAAATGCCTATAGGAATAGTTACTTCGCTATTAGGTGTTCCTTTTTTTATTTTTGTTACTTATAAAACGTCTAAGAGTTAGAAAAATTGGAACGAAACAAATGAGAATATTGATAAATGCTGTTTCAGCTGTTGCAGGTGGTGGGATGACTTATTTGGTCAATTTACTAAAATACTTACCTGATTTGATGAATGAAGATGAATTTTTAGTAGTAATTCAAGGTATTGATCTTCCCCAAGAGATTTATAACAAAAAAAATCTTGAAATAAAGAAAATATCTGATTCAACTAGTTCCCAAAATCTTATAAAACGCTTTTGGTGGGAAAATACTGGATTGATTAAAATATGCAAATTATGGAAAGCTGATGTTTTATATTGTATTGCCAATATGACTCCTATTGTGTTAGCACCTATTCCCACTATAGTTATGATTCAAAATATTGCCCCACTTACTCCAAAAGTTCTTTTCAGACTTTTTTGTTATGAAGGTATCAAACCTTTCTTAAAAATGTTTTTTAATTCTTTATTAACTTTATATGCATCTTTTATTAGCAAAAAAGTTTTGGTCTTATCAGAAGATTCTCATAAAATATTAAAACTTATGATTCCAAATAATAAAATCTTTGTTGTCCATCACGGAATCAGCAAAGATTTTAAACAAACCATTGATAAACCAGAGACAATAGGAAATGAACCTTATTTTGTTTTTGTTTCAAATATTTATGTTTATAAAGGGTTGGAATATATTGTTGAAGCTTATAAACACAACAATCAACTTCCTCATATTTTTGTAATCGGGCAACCTTTCGACATAAATTATTATAATCATATAAAGCAACAAATCGAAGAAAATAATCTTAACCACAAAATAATATTTGTAAATTCTATTCCATATCAAGAATTACCAAAATGGTATTCAAACGCTATAGCAAATGTTTTTCCTACTTGGTGTGAAAGTTTTGGTTGCGGAATAATAGAATCACAAGCTTGCGGTTGCCCTGTTGTTGGAATGAAAGTGGCTACATTGCCAGAATTCTGTGCTATACCAGATTTATTGACAAATAATATTAACGCTAAAGAGTTAGCTGAAAAGATGGAAAAAGCTATCGAAATGAAAAAAGACACAAAAATACATTATAGATTATATGAATTTTGCAAAAAATTTACTTGGGAAAATACAATGAGGCTTCACAAAGAAGTTTTTTATAAGTAATTAAAAATATTTATCAAAATTCTTGTTTATTTCTAAAACGATAAGTATAATATCTTCACAAGTTTTTTTATTATTTAAGAAATTGGAGAATGGATAGGAATGAGTAACGCAGCAAAAGTTCTTGAACTTGCTAAAAAGTACCGCAATGACACAGCCGAAGGTTTGGCTAGATTAGTTCGTATTCCTTCAGAAAGCATGAAGGAAGGCGATGTTCAGCACGAAGTCGAAAGACAGATGCACAATGCTGGTTTTGATGAAGTAATCATCGACGGTTTGGGCAATGTTATCGGTCGTATCGGCAATGGTAAGACTGTTCTTGCTATTGATGGTCACGTTGATACTGTTGGTGTTGGAAACATCGAAAACTGGACTGAATTTAAACCTTTTGATGGTTTGATTCAATTGAGCACTCTCAAAGACCGCAATGATGGCAAACCAACCGAATGTGTTTGTGGTCGTGGTTCTGTTGACCAAGAAGGCGGTATCGTTTCTGCTATAACCGCTGGTAGAATCCTTAAAGAAATGGGTTTTGCAGAAAAAGAAGATGTTACTTATTATGTTGTTAGTTCTGTAATGGAAGAAGACTGCGATGGTCTCTGCTGGAACTACATTATAAATGAAGATGTTAAACAGGGTTTGATTAAGAAGCCAGATTTCGTAATTTCTACCGAACCAACAAACTTAAATGTTTATCGTGGTCATCGTGGAAGAATGGAAATTGGCGTTGATTTCCGTGGTCTTTCTTGTCACGGTTCTGCTCCAGAACGTGGTGTTAATGCTGCTTACTTAGCTTCTAAGTTTGCTCTTGAAATAGAAAAACTCAACGAAAGATTACAGCCAGATGAAGATAATTTCTTAGGAAAAGGCACTGTAACTATTTCTGAATTTAAGTCTGGTAGCCCTTCACTTTGTGCAGTAGCTGACTTTGTTCATATTCACTTAGACAGACGTATGACTTGGGGCGAAACCAAAGAATCTTGCGTTGCTGAAGTTGAAGACTGCTTAAAGAGAGCTGGCATTAAAGTTGGTCCAGAAATTGGTCAAGCAAGAATCACCGTTCTTCACTATGATGAAGTTGCTTGGACTGGCACTAAATATGGTATGGAAAAATACTTCCCAACTTGGAAGCTTCCAGAATCTGAACATGTTGTTCAGACCGGTATCAAAGCTTATAAAGAACTTTACGGCAAAGCTCCAAAGGTTGACAAATGGACTTTCTCTACCAACGGCGTTACAATTAACGGCGTTCACAAGATTCCAATGATTGGTTTCGGTCCTGGAAATGAAGTTCTTGCTCACTTCCCAAATGAAAAATGTGCTGTTGACGACCTCGAAATGGCATCTGCATTCTATGCAATGTATGCT
>CAJOQX010000055.1 GCA_905236865.1 Candidatus Rifleibacteriota bacterium | reverse complement strand
ACCAAATTTTGTAGGAGGGTTCAAGTGAATAAATCAGAACTCGTAAAAGCAATTGCTAAAAAAGCAGAAGTTACTAACGCAGCCGCTCAGGCAGTCCTTGAAGCTTTCATCGAAGCAGTAAAGGGTTCTCTCAAAAAAGGCGATAAGGTTCAGCTCATTGGTTTCGGTTCTTTCTCTACCGTTAAACGTGAAGCTCGCAAGGGTGTTAATCCCCAGACCAAGAAACCTATCAAAATCGCTGCCAAGAAAGTTGCCAAATTTATTCCTGGTAAAGATTTGAAAGAAATGGTAAATGGTACCACTGGTAAAAAGAGCAAAAAGTAACTCTTAATAGTAACTTAAGAAAAAAAGAAGACCTAATATATTAGGTCTTCTTTTTTTCTTGACTTTAATTATCAAACAATTAGATTATCATTATTATATTATAACTTCTTGCCATCAGTAGATTTTAGGATTCTCAACCCTATTATGAAAGTTAGTTTTAAAACCGATAAAGGAATAAAAAGACAGAATAATGAAGATTCGTTACTTGTTATTCTACCTTGGGATAGTTTAGCAATTAGTCAGAAGGCCTGTCTTTTTTTAGTTGCTGATGGAATGGGAGGTCAAAATGCGGGAGAAATAGCATCTAATATTGCAGTTAATTCTACAGCTGAATGGTTTGCTCAAAATTCTTTTGGAGAAATATCAACAGCTTTATTAAATGACTTAGCTGACTCAACTAATGAAAAAATATGGAATTACTCACAAAGCCATCCTGAAACAAAAGGAATGGGGACAACTTTCTCTTCTATACTTATAAAAGACTGTAAAGCAGTTATAGCTCATATAGGAGATTCGAGAATATATAGGCTAAGAAATGATGAATTAAACCAGTTGACTTATGACCATTCTATAGTTGGGGAACAGTTAAAATTAGGTAAGATTACTGCTGAACAAGCAAGAATTCATCCCGCAAGAGGTCTTCTAAGCAAAGTTTTAGGAGCTAGACAATTTATAAAAGCAGATATATTTGAAACGGAGATAAAAGTTAACGATGAATTTATATTATGCACTGACGGAATATATTCTATGATTGAAAGCAATGAATTGGCAGAACTCATAAGAAAAACACCAACAGAAGAGTTAGCAAAAAAACTAATAACAACAGCAAATAAAGCTGGTGGAAAAGACAATTCTACTGTGATTGCTTTTAAAATTGATGAGTTACCTATAAGTTTTCCTTCAAAATATTCTGTCTTTCGGTTGTTTAAACAATTATCTTATTATCTTTGTAAATAATATTTTTAAGTTTTCATAAAAAGGTGGAATTTATTTAAAATTTAAAGTATATTCTTTATGATACTCTGGAGGTTTTCGGTATTATGGATTCAACATTATTAATTATAATTGTTGCTATAGTTATTGTTATAGTAATAATAATAGCGGTTCTCTTTGCTGTAGGATTTGGTGAGAAGAAACCATTAACCAATGAACATGACAATAAAACGTCAGGCGATGGTTTACAAAAAGATAATTTAGGTTCTGAAAGAGTGATGAAAGTTCTTTCTGATGAAAATCTCAACAAAGAAATGAAAGAAAAGAACGATGAAATTTTAACAAAATACACATCAGGAAGTGGTGAAGGTATTCCTGAAGTTGAAAAACTTCTTGAAGGCGATCCAAACAACGTAGACTTACTTGATTGGCTTGCTTTTATGTATTACAGCAACAACAACATAGATAAAGCAATAGAAACATATAAAAGAGCGTTATCTATCAAATCAGATAACGAAAATCAACATTACTATTTAGCTAATAGTTACTACAAAAAAGGCATGATGAATGATGCTAGAAAAGAATGGAGCGAAGTTATTAGACTTAATCCAAACTCAAAAATAGCTAAAAATGCTCAAGAACGTATAAATTATCTTAATTCCCAAGGTAAGTAAGAAATAAAAAGAGCTTAAAATGCCTATTGTAGAACCTCCAGAGTTACCGAATTATCGACTACTTGACCTCGTTGGCGTTGGCGGAATGGGGTCAGTATATATTGCTCATCAGATTAATACAGAAAAGCTTGTTGCAGTTAAGTTTCTATCTCCAGAAGTAGCTAGTAATACTACTATATTAAGTCAATTCAAACAAGAAGGAAATATATTGCAACAACTAAAACACCCTAATATAGTTGGCTTTGTTGAACAAGGTGTAATAAAAGGAAGCCACTATATAGTTATGGAATACGTCAAAGGAATATCCTTAGATAATTTTCCTTTGAGTTATACTGTAAAAACTGATGGTATTAATACGCCAAGTTTAGAAGAATATATAAATATTTTCAAAGGTTGTTTTGAAGCACTAAGTTATATACATAAAAAAGGACTTGTTCATAGAGATATAAAACCTCAAAATATAGTTCTAAGAGGATCTGAATATAAGCCTTGCCTTCTAGATTTTGGAATTGCAAATTTTGTTGATAAAGATGATGATTTAAATATAAATCCAGACAGAATGTTTACTGTTTCTTATGCTAGTCCAGAGCAACTAACAAACAAACCCATAGAACCTTTATCCGATCTTTTTTCTTTTGGGGTTGTTATGTATGAAAAACTAACAGGACAAATCCCTTTTAAAGGGAAAAAAGCAATGGAAGTTTTTATAGAACAAACTAAGTGGAATTTTCCTTCTCCACGACAATTTAATAAGAATATTCCACAGAAATTAGAGCAAGTCATTCTTAAACTATTAGCAAAAGATCCTGTTTATCGTTATCCATCAGCCGATGCTGTTATTGCTGAATTAAATAAGATTATAGAAATAGCTATCAAAAGCAAAGACGGTTTAAAAATATCCAATATTTTATCTGACATCAAAGGTGTAAATTTACAGAGAAGAAGTTTCAAAAAGCTTACTTTAAATGATGAACAACAACTATTAAAGAAACAAAGAGCTGAACTTATAGATTTAAAACAAAAACTCAAAATAGAATTAACACGTGTTCCGCAAGATAAAGCTAAAATAGCAAGCTACCAAGAAACTTGCAACAATCTTCAAAACGATTATGCAAGATTAGAAAAACAAATAAAAATGGTTTTAGGCTTTAAGAGCCAACCAATAGTCATAGATAAATTTAATGCTATATTTAAAATGGAATCCATAGCTTTTGAAAAAAGAGGTGTTCCATTTACAATAAACACATTAGAACAAAAATTAATTACCAATAGTGGAGAAGATATAATTATAGGTAGCTTAAACTTTTCAGAAGTAACCAAACGTTCGTTTTCTAGCAAGAAAAAAGACACTTATGTCTCTTGGGACACCGACAATTGGTTTTTCAGCTCTTATGAAGAAAAAGAATTTCCAATTATGATGATGATTGGAGATAGAAGTATGCCACGTCCGCCAAAAGGTTTTAAAGGTTTCTTCTGGCCAATAGAATTCTTACTTGCAGTAAAAAAACTTGGTTGGACTGGCGTATCTATTCTAGAAACTTATAAAGGTATAGACAGAAGCGGTTGTGAAGTAAACGCAGAACATAAAGAAGTAGTTCTTTTCTCTCAAAGTTTATTTGAAAAGATTTCACCAGTAGATTTAGGTCCTAAAAAACAATAATGAGGTAAATTATTAATGTCGCTAGAAAACTATTATGAAAGACTAACCGTAATCTATAACATCTTAAGAAAAGCAAACGAAGACTATCTTATAAACAATACAGGAATAGAAGGTTTTGAAAAGCTTATTGATTTACGCTCAACTTATTTTGACGAAATAAATGAATTAAAAGATGAACTTGTCAAAGATATTAGTCTCCTTTATTTAGATTTAGATTATAATAAAATGGAATTTTTTGAATTATTAAAAGAATTACCTAGATTTTATCCTAATTTATTAGATCTTAAAAATGAATTACTTGAAGCGTTACAGAAACTTGTAGAATCTGAAAATAACCTTTCTGAAATTATGACTGAAGTCAGGAATGATTTAAAAAAGGAACTTTCACAAGCAAGAACAGGAAAAAAAACATTAAACGCATATAAACCAGCAACTGGATATGCTGGTAGCCATTTTATAGATAAAAAGAAATAGTTCTTTATTCCCCTCTTCTCTCCCCTCTCATCCCCTCTTATTTTTATAGTTTTTTTATTATTTTATGGTATATTTTTTTTTATTTCTCGCCGATTATGAAATACGAATTATTAAATAAATAGGTTCACCTATATTTATCTAGGAAGGTTTTATGAAACGTTTTAATATTTTATGCACAAGTCTTACTATAATGGGTTATACAGTGATGGGAGCCTATGGGCAGAATATTCCCAGTTCTATGAGTAATAATTTGCCAAAGAGGCCTACTATGGCTAACCAAAACTATAATGTTCAAGCTTATGGTGACTACGATCAAATTCCTATCTCTTCTCAGCTTTTCTCTAAAGAATTAGAACAACAGAGAAAACAAGAAGAAAATGAAAAAGCTGCTTTTTCTAATGAAGATAAATTAAACGACCTTTCTTATGTAAAAAGACGTATGAAAGAATTAGAACGTGCCTTATATAATAAAACAAAAAAAGAAATAATAGAAAAAAAGCCTAAGTTAAACGTGATAAATCCATTACCCCTACAAACACTAGAAGAAGAATATCAAGAAAAACAGTTAGAACGAGAAGTTAAAGAAAAAATAGAAAATGAAGTTGTTTTAAAACAATTTGGTAAAGACTTTTTTGGAAATGGCACTCAGGCCGATACTACCCTATTTGCTGATTCAGCACCTTCTAGTTATCAATTAGGTCCTGGCGACAGTTTAAAAATAATAGTCTGGTCAGAATTGGGTGATGAAACTGTTTATGACGTTCAGGTTAATCCTGAAGGTCAGGTTTATATTCCTATAATTGGGGTTCTTGGCGTTTCAGGCAAAACTGTCGGCGAATTTGAAAGTATAGTTCTTGGTAAACTATCTGGAAAATTCAAGCATTTTAAAGGACAAGTTACTTTAAGCAAAGTTAGAACAATTATGGTTTTTGTCGCTGGTGAAGTTGAAAAACCAGGTGCTATGATGGTTTCTGGTTTAACAACAGCTTTTTCTGCTCTATATCAGGCTGGTGGTCCTACTGAAAAAGGTTCTATGAGAAGCATTAGAGTTATAGAAGCCAATGGAAAGACTAAAAATATAGATTTGTATAAATATTTCCTCTCTGGCGATAGAAAGCAAGATGTTCCAATAAAAAATGGAGATACTATTTTTGTTCCCACAACAGAAAAACACATAGAAGTAGCTGGTATGGTTGCAAGACCAGCTATTTATGAATTGACTGGTGAAACTTCTCTGTCTGAAGTAATGAAAATGGCTGGTAATATTTTACCAGAAGGCTATGCTGGCAGAATTTCTGTTACAAGATGGACAGGCAACGAAAGAAGGAAATCTTTTGATGTTAATCCATCAGACAACAAAGAAATGGTAGCTTTTAAAGTTTTACCAGGTGACGAAATAAAAGTTGAACCTTCGACAGGAATTATTGAAAACTCTGTTAAAATTTCTGGTCCAGTAAACAAGCCAGGTAACTATTCTGTAAATAATGGTTTGACTGTCAGTGGTTTAATAAAATTGGCTGGTGGTGTAGTTGAAGAAACTGCTAACTATAATCATGGTCTGATTATTAGAAAGACTTCTGGCGGTAAAGACGAAATTATTTCTTTTGATTTGAGAAAAGCTTTAGATGGCGATTCAAATAATGATATAATATTGAAACCACTCGATACAATTAGTCTTTTTGAAGATAGAGAAATAAATAATGAAGTTTTAAGTGTTTATGTTGGTGGGGCAGTTAAAAGAACAGGTTACTTTGATTATCATGAAGGAATGAAGCTTGCTGATATAGTTTTGCTTGCAAAAGGTCTTAGTAGATTCGCTTCTGAAGAAGTTGAAATAGCACGCAAAGGCGAAGGTAATACCAGTGTTATTATAAAAGCAAATATTGCAAAAGCCTTAGCAGATAAAGATTCTTCTGATAATGTTACTATTCAAGCATTAGATAAGATTAACGTTCTAGCCAAAGGTGACATACTCTTTGAACCAGAAGTTGTTCTTCTTAATGGCCAAGTAATGAAACCTGGGGCTTATGCATTAACTAGCAGGGGTGAAAAACTCAGTAGTCTTATTAAACGAGCTGGTGGTTTAACCAAAAATGCTTATGCTGAAGGAACAATATTTATGCGCAACATAAATAATATTTCTTCAACAAATCAGTTGGCAACCGCCGTTGGGGTGCAGGATGAACTTTTCAGAGAAGCTAACCTTGATTTGCGTGCTGATTTAATAAAAGCGGGAGCAAAAGACGCTGATATATCAAATATAACAAGTGATGTTCGTGGTGATGGTGTTACAAAACAGATGATTGATAAAGCAAGAGCTTCTTCATTAGCTTCGGGAACACCTTCATTAGACAAAAAAAATTTTTTAACTAGAGCATTAGAAAATAATCAAAACTCTAATAGTGGTAATATTGGTGACGTAAAAACACGTATAGCTATTCCTATGGCTGAAATAGCTAGTGGTATAGCTACAGACGATGAAGATATAGAATTAATGGACGGAGATGAAATTACTATTCCTGTTATTCCTCATACTGTTTCTGTTCTTGGGGCTGTAATGAACCCAACTACTATTATGTATAATCCAAAAGGTAATGCTTCTTATTATATTAATAGAGCTGGTGGTTATACTGCTCACTGTGACCATAAGCGAACTGTTGTAGTTAAATCTAATGGTGAAGTAATGAGGCTTAGAAATGTTCGTAGCATTTCTAGAGGTGATATTATTCTTGTTCCACCAAAAGCTAGTATTATTAAGAAAGATACGCTTAAAGAAGTTTCTAGCATAGCTCAGATACTTGGAAATCTTGCTGTTACTTACAAAGTAATCAACGATACTAAGTAATAAGAGGCTAAAGCCTCTAGTGGAATAAGCAAGCTTACGCTTGCTGTGGTGAGTGATTAGTGGTTATTGTAAGATAAAGATATAAAATATAAGAAAAAAATTTTCGATTTATCATTGACAAAGCATAAAACAATGGTTATGATTGCTTATATTGAGTTCTAATCAATAATTATTTAGGGAGTAAATGAAAGTGAAAAAAATAGAACTTGTTCGTGAAATTGCAAAAACTACTGAAATGACTCAAGCTCAGGCTACAAAAGCTCTTGAAGCTACTCTTGAAATCATCAAGACTGCTCTTAAAAACAAAGATGATGTTCGTCTTATCGGTTTTGGTTCTTTCAAAGTTACTACAAGAAAAGCTCGCACTGGCGTAAATCCACAGACCAAAAAAGCTATCAAAATTCCAGCTTGCAATGTAGCTAAGTTTGTTCCTGGTAAAGAACTTAAAGAAATGGTTAATTCTAAAAAGAAATAATCTTATTTGAGTAAACAAAAAAAAGAGCTTAGTTTTTTACTAAGCTCTTTTTTTGTTTTAGTTTTATGCTTTATCGTAATTAATTACTTCTTGGTCGCCCATGTTAAACAATCCTTTCTTGGTTGCATCAATTAAAAGTGAAGTTTGAAAGAAAATTTCATCAGGAGTTCTAAATTTATGGAGGTTTTTGCTTTTTAACTGACTTTGGAGGGTTTCATTATCTTTTTCAGACATAATTTCGTCAATGCTATTTAAAAATTGCTGAACAATTGAAGCATCGCTTGATTTTACTTTGGGATCATTCAAAAATTCAGTTTTTAATGCGTTCATTTCTTCATTAGAGAATCTGTTACTTACATTTTTTAGAAATAGCTTATTTTCATCTGTAACACCTTGATTAACCATTTTGTTTGCAAGAACAGAAGCTGTAAATGAAATTTGATTTTCACGTGGCATAGAATCTGTCATATTCCAAATTGTACTAGCAAAATCATCTTTCTGCATAGTTGCATATACTGAATTGCTATCGTTTACTTGGAGATTCACATCGTTAGTTGAACTCTTCTTTTTTAACTGTTGACGATAGAAATTATTATATGATTGAGTTAATTCATTGACGTTCATGATTGCCTCCTGGATTTGTTTGCACGAACTTTTTTTTCTTTTCTTCAATACATATCGGTAACTTGCGAATCATTATTTAGTTTTTTTATTGATTTTTTTTCAAATTTAAATATTTTTATGGGTGTACTTTATTTTTTTATTTTTCTGCATAAATTATAAAAAAAGATAATTTTTTATAATTTATGCAGAAAAATAAAGATAAAAAAAAATATATGGCTATAATCTCTAAATTTTGATATAATTATAGTAAACATATTGCCGATAATAAAATATAAGAAAGGTATAAATATACTTTCTTAGTATGGCTACAAGGATGCAGTCATTAGTTAGATTCAAGGAAGAATCTTAGTTGTACGTTTCTAATTAATTTTTTAGTTTTTATATATTAGAAATTATTGTACAACAAAAAGAAAAATCCTTGATTTTTAACTAGATAAATAGTACATTTTAGTAGCTGGAGATATAATGTATAGTAAGGAGTTTTTACTATGGGTATTGAATCTTTAAATTCAAACATGGGTTTTGGTGTATCTTCTTATGGTTCTGAATCAAAAGTTAATGTTGAACCTGTTAAAGTTAATGCTCCAGACGTAAAGGATCCAGAAGTTCTAGCAGCCAAGGTTGCTTCTGAAAGCAAAGCAGAAGAAAGTAAAGAGCAAAAAGAAAAACTAGATGCTGCCGTAGAAAAACTAAATGAAACGGCTAACATATTCAATCACTCTTTAAGATTCAGAGTTCATGAAGCTACTCATAGAACAATGATTTCTGTTATCGATAAAAATACAGACAAAGTTATTCGTGAAATTCCAGGCGAAGAAGCTTTAGATTTAGTTGCAGATTTACAGAAAAACATTGGGCTAATATTTGACAAAAAAGCATAAGCTTTATTTTGTTGTCGTTGTTTTTCGTGCTAGATTGTTAATATCAGGAGGTTTATATGGTCAGTGGAGTTTCTAGAAATTACATAAGCGGTATTTCTTCAGGTATGGATACTGATAGCTTAATTTCTCAGATGATAGAAGCATCTAGTGCGCAAAAATACAGTCTTGAAAGAGCAAGAAATAAACTAGGCTATCAACAATCAATGCTTCAGGATATAAACCTGAAACTTTATGAATTACAGACAAAAACTACAGATCTTACTTTCAGCAGCACCTACAATTCAAAGACAGTAGAATCAACCGATTCTAAAGTAATTAGTGCTTCAGTAAATACTTCCGCAAAAGCTGCTACATACAACGTAAAAGTAAAACAATTAGCTACTGCAACTAATATAACTTCTACAGCAAAGTTAGCTGGATCTATGGAATTAGGAAGCAATGCTTCCAGTTCTGAAAAAATGGGTGGAATTAGCACTTCATTAGGTTCATTAGGAGTTAATCCTAGTGGGTTAAGAATATCGACTACAGCTAGTAACGGTCAAATAAAAACATACAATATAGCGACAAATGCCGATAGTGATGATTCTATTCAAGATTTGCTGAATAATATAAACAATAGTATAAAAACTTATGTTGATTTAGATGGTAAAATATCAGCCACTTATGATGATAAAAACAATACTATAAAGTTTAACCTCATCGACAGCAGTATATCGGCTACTATTACCGATAACGGGAATAATGACGATGCCATGATAGCAAAAATGTTTGGTGTCGGTGGTGGCGGAGTAATAAATCTTAGCAAAGACGTTCCATCTGTAGAGTCTGCCATAAAAATGAGATCTGGTCTTGAAGCTACTTTAGATGATTTAGGTATAACCAATATTGGGCATTTTGACATAACTAGAAATGGAAATACCGAAACTATAGATTTGAGCAATTTGTCTGGTTCAACAACCGTTGCTGATTTAGTAAAATATTTAAATAATGAAATAGATAAATCAGATGCTCTTTCGACATCAGGAGTTGCTACAGGAAACAACAGAGCTGTTGAATTTAGATTCGATGAATCTAGTAGCAAATTGAACCTAGTTACATTAAATACCTCTGATAATACGACTTTCTCTCTTAGTGACAATATTGATAGTGATTTTGTAAAGAAAGTTTTTGGAAAAGGTTTAAATTCTACAGTAAATTCATCTTTTGATGGCGGAACTACTTTAGCTAATGAAACCTTTGCTACTCCTATAACAAGTGGAACATTTACTGTTGATGGTGTTCAGATCTCTATTGATCCAAGTGTAGATACTTTACAAGGGGTTTTATCACGTATAACCTCAATGACAAATATTAACGCCACTTACGACTCAAATACAGATAAAATAAGTTTTACTAGAAAAGATGGAACAAACAACCCAATAGGTATTGGTTCTTCCAATGATACAAGTAATTTTCTATCTGTGACAGGTATGATTGCTGGAAGTCAGGCATCAGCCGCCAGAATTACTGGTAGCAATGGTATGGGTATGGATACCAAATCATTTTTGGAAAACACTATACCCCAAGAAAATCTAGGAACTCCGAGCAATCCTGTTTTTGCCAATATAACAAAAACTATGACTATTAATGTAAATGGCAAAGACCATGACATTACATATTCTTCTGGCGAAACATATCAAGATGTTTTAAATAAAATCGCTGATATTGATGGAATAGAATCTGCATATTATGATTTTGATACAGGTAGAGTTAATATAGTTGGTTCTGACAAAGGAAGCAGTAATTCAATATCAATAAGTGACAAAACAGGTAATTTAGCTAGTATGTGGGGAATTGCTACTACTGCTACAGGAACTGATAGAGGTTCAACTTTAACAGGTTCAAAATCTTTATCTGATGTAAAAACATCTACTTCTTTTGCACAGGCAGGTTTTGCTACTGCTGTTACAGCAGGTTCATTTACCATTAACGGTGTATCTTTTACTATCAACAATACCAACAATCAAACAATGGACGATATTATAAATGCTATTAATAGCAATGACAAAGTTGGAGTAAAAGCACAATATAATCCTACTTCTGGTGGTTTTATTCTTACTTCCACTGAAACAGGAAACAGGTCAATTGCTATTGGTTCTGCCTCTGATACTAGTAACTTTTTAAGTGCTATGGGGTTGACTAGTGCAATACAAAATATAGGGCAAAACTGTATATATAGTATAGATGCTGTTTTTGGTGGTATGGATCAGGTTAGTCAATCAAATACCGTCACTGATGCGGTAGAAGGTCTAACTTTAAATTTCAGAGAAACAACAGTTGGTTATGGTGAAACCATAACAGTCAAAAACGATACTGAAAAAGCAAAAACAGCTATAAAAGAGTTTATTGAACTTTATAATGAAGTAACTACCACCATTTATGAAAAACTAACAGAAAAGAAAACCAAAGCTCAAAGAGACTTAACTGGTCTTACTGATGACGAAAAAAATTCTTTGAGCAAAGAAGACCTTGAAACTTATGAAAGTGCTTATAAAGTTGGTTTGCTTTCTGGTGATAGCACGCTCCGCAATATTCGTTCTCAAATGAGAAATATAATGGCTTCTGTTGTAAATGGTGCAGATAAGCTATTTAATACATTGACCGATATAGGTATTTCAACAGGAACTATTGGTTCTGATTATACAACTACAATGGTTGGTACTTTATCTATTGTAGATGAAGACAAATTAGATAATGCATTAAATCAAAATCCAGACTTGGTAGCTAAACTTTTCAACGCTGGTGGCGATAGTGGAAAAACTAGCGAAATGGGTATTGCCAGAAGATTAAAAGAAGCTTTAAATAGCTATACTAAATCTGATGGACTTTTAACTGCACGTATTGGTCGTTCTGATAACTCTGTTAATAGCCAAATGGGAAAACAAATTGCTGCTTTAACATCGCAGATTTCTGCCCAAGAAGACAGACTTGATGCAAAATATGATTCTTTGATTAAAAAGTTTGCAGCAATGGAAACTGCTTTAAGTAATTTCCAAGCACAGCAAACACAACTTAGTAATTCATTATCTCAATTAGGCTGATGATATAATTAAATATATTTGTATTTTAAAGGTGAAGTTTTGTGCTTATTACACTTAATTCTAATCCACTTGATATAAGTGGAATTGACGAAAATGTAAATGTTCAAGAGTTGGTTAATCTAGTAGAGGATTCACTAAAAGGTTCTGGTGCCACACTAATGAGAATATTTCTTGATGGTAAGGAATATTCTACAGAAGACACAGATGTTCTTGAAAATCTGAAGCTTGTTGACTATGAAAAAGCTGATTTGATTTCAGAAACTGCAGCAGATGTTGTAGAAGAAGCTTTTAGCGATAGTGCTGAAATTTTGCTACATCTTGAAGAAGTAGCCGAAAATGTTGCTTCTGAACTTAGGCTTGGGAATATCAAACAAGCTATGGAAGAATATATAGAACTTATCAACGGCTTAGAATGGTTCATGACCGTTATTAAAGAAGCAGATTTGGCTTACGCTTCCAAAATGGCAGAAACTGGCTTTGAAAATGAACGCCAAGAATTAATTGCTAAAGTTAATGAACAGATAAATGCTGCACAAGCTGCTCAAGAAGCCGAAGATTGGGTTGGAGTTGCAGATATAATAGAATATGAGTTCTGCGAAATATTCAATAACGGCAGAAAATTCATTACAGAGCTTATAAAGGCTTAGAATTGTTGGAGTCTGATTTTCTAAATAAAAATCTTTTGGCCTTAAAACGTCATTTAGATGCTTTTGATATAGTTAATAAGCTTCTAAAAGCTTATAAAAACACAAACTATATTGTTGATGAAGCTAAAAATGGTGGATTGACCTTAAGCGTAATAGATTCAGGAAAAACTCTACATTATCATAGCAAGTATAATCCTTTGCGAGAAGCTGAGCAAATAGTAGAGAAGCTTTATAAAAAAGAAAGCCATGCAGTTATTTTAGGGTTTGGAATGGGCTATACTTCCGAGCTAGTTCTAAAAAAAATGCCTGACATTGGCTTAGGACCTCAATTATTTATTGTAGAACCTGATCCTTATATTTTTATAACAGCTTTAAAATATCGTGATTTAAGTGAACTTCTTGATGATAGTCGAGTTATAATTTCTCTAGGTAATAATGCTGATACTATAGGTGAAAACTGGACTAATAATATAGATTGGTCTGTTGTTGAGGGTATTGCGATTATAGAGCATCAGCCATCAAAAAATAGGTTTTTTCAGTTCTTTAAAAAATTGATGGAAAAGATGAAATATCTTGCCAATCGCTCTAGAGGTAATTTAATTACCATGATGAGTATTGGTTGGGAATTTCATAGAAATAATTTTATTAATTTACCTGAAGCTTTTGGGCTTCCAGGTATAGAAAAGCTATTTGACAAATTTATCAATGTTCCCACTGTAATTGTAGCCGCAGGTCCATCGCTAGATAAAAATATGGATAATTTAAAAAAAATCAAGGGGCTTTTTCCTATTATTGCCGTTGATACCGCTTATAGACACATGCTTTCTAACGGAATAAAGCCAGATATAGTTTGTGCAGCTGACCCTTCTTATGAAAATTCTCTTGATTTTGTCGGAGTAGAAGATGAAAAAGAGGTTATTCTAGTATCAGAGTTAATGACTCACCCTGATATATATAAAATATTTAAAGGACCTAAGATTATATCTACTTTTGGTGGTGGATTATATCCTCAAATATGTAAATTTAGAGAACCTTTTGGACAATTGCTTTGTTGGGGTTCTGTAGCAACTATGGCGTTTGATTTGGCTAGAAAAATTGGAGCTAATCCAATAATATTTATAGGCTTTGACCTTTCTTTTTGCGAAGGTAGAATTCATACAAAAGGCTCGTATTCTGAAGATATACTTTATGAAAGTTTACACCCATTCACTTCTATGGAAAACGAAACAGCAGAATATATATGCGAAAGAGGAAGATTTCAATTTTTAGATGAAGATGGAAATATTTTATATACTGACAACAATATGAAAGCTTATAAAAATTGGTTTGAAGACCAATTTCAGCAGACAAAAATAGAAATAATCAACGCTACAGAAGGTGGTATAGTTAATAAATTTGTTACTAAAATGACTTTGAAAGAAGCTATAAATAAATATATTGACAAAGGAGTAAAAGTAAATAATATTCTTAGTGGACAATTAGCTTTACCTGTTAAAGCTGATTATTCTGCTCTTTATTTGTTTTTAGAATCTATGAAAGGTTTAATTAATGATTTTATAAAAAGAATCACTCTTGTCAAACCTATTTATAGATATTTGTCCGAAAATATATCTGCCAAACAAATCGAAGAAGTAAAAGGAAAAGATTCTGAAAAACTTGAACTTATAATGGGTTTACATGATCAGATTTGCGAGAGTTCCTCTATTGTTCAATGGTTTGTAGCATTAAACACAAAATTTGTTACAAAACATACGCAAGAGGTAGTAAAATTAAGGAATTTATCAGGTGTAAAAGTCGGTCAATGGCTTGAAGTTGTAAAACAATTGTTTTATACTTATGAAAGCTTTGCAAATTATCAATTACCACTTCTTGAAAATACATTACTTGAACTTAAAAAAATTTGTGTTAGAATAGATAATGGAAATTAAGAAAAGCGAATAAAAAATGGGTTATCCAATATATTCACCAAATAACAGAAATACTGCTAACTATCAAAGAGTAAAGGTCGAAACAGCCACACCTGAATCTTTGGTGCTAATGTTATACGATGGGGCCCTTCGTTTTATGACCCAAGCAGAGTTAGCTTTTGAAGAGAATAATATTGAAAAAATAAACAATCTATTGCTTAGGGTTCAGGCTATTTTTACTGAATTACAATGTTCTTTAGACCGTGATAAAGGTGGCGATATAGCTTCTAATCTTGAAAGACTCTACGTTTTCTTTAACAGTAAATTAATTGAAGCAAATATGAAGAAAGATGTTAATTCGCTGTTAGAAATAAAACCTATGGTCCAGAATCTACGTGATACTTGGGAAGTCGCTATGCAGAAACATCAAACGATGAATAAAGCAGCACCAACAAGTTCACGATTTAGTTTATCTGCTTAATAAAATTAACAAGGAGGTTTTTTTATGGGCGGTGTAAGTGGTGTTTCTTCTTCTAGTTCAGCTGCTTCTTTGATGCAAGTTCTTGACAATTCAATGCAGTCACAGGTTGATATGGCTGAAAAGCTAGTCAAAGTTGCTGCAGAAGAACAAGTTCAATTACAGCAGATGTTCGGAATAGGGCAAGCTATAGATTTATATGCCTAATGTCGGTGTGATTTATTATGCCGATGGCTTAGTAAATCTATATAGAAACAACATTGATTTGACTATTCCTTTTTGGAATGGTCTTTGTTCGTTTCAAATTCTTTACAATCGATTAAGCAAACTCAAGGTTGCAGGCTCGGTATTATTGATACCAGAACAGCAGCACAGTGAGTTTTTGTCTTTTTTAGGTGATAAAAAAACCGATGTAATAGAATATGATTCGACCAAGATTTTGGAAAAACCTTATTCGCTAAATCAGCAACATTGGTTTTTGGAAAACAATTCAGGCAACGATACATGGTTTGGAGAAGCTTTTGCAAAAGTCTTTGAAAAATATGATTGGAAAGCTGCCATATTGATTCCTTTAACTAATTTGCTGATTGATGCGAATGATGTTGAAGAAAGTTTAGATTTATATAAAAAAGAGGGTTTTGAAGTCTGTTTTGCAGAAGAGAGAATACCAGGTGCCGAATGGACAATTTTTGACAGGGATTTGATTTTAGGACTTTACAAGAGTCACCCTGAAATTATGACAAGTCGAGGAGCTTTATATTGGGCTTTAAGAAAACCTTTATATCCATTTAAGGTAGGCTCTTATAATTGTCCTCGAATAAGACCTTCGATTAATGTTAATCTTAGATTAAATTCTTTTAGAGCTTTAAACTGTTATAAAACTGTTGCTCCTAATAATTTTGATTCACCAGATTTTTCTTATGGAGTTTTTTTAAATAATTCTGGTTGGGAAAAGCCATATCTTGATTATTCTCCACTCCAAATAAATATCGAACCTTCTAGTTTCTGCAACGCAAAGTGTGAGGGTTGTCCAAATACAACTCTAAAAAGAGAAAAATGTTTCCTATCAGCAAAAACTTTAGAAAAAGCCATTTCAGATATAAAAGACAAAGATATGAGAATTATCTTCTCTGGAATTGGAGAACCTCTTTTAAATAAAGAAATTAATGAAATATTAAAGCTAACTGCTAATTTTTGTACAACTTTGCAAACTTCACTTCAGGTAATGCCAAGTGATGACTTTCCATATCAAGATGTTGACCATATAAGAATTAGCATTGATTCAGATATAAAAAATGGTTTTGAAAGACTAAGAAAAAACTGCTCTTGGGAAAACATCGAAAATTTTATAGAAATAATCGACAAATTAAAAGTTTCTTATGAAACAAAATTACCTGAAATTGGTCTTGATTTTTTGCGTAGAGGTGTTTCTGAAAAAGATATTTTGCCATTTATGAAAAAATGGCGTGAAGTTTGCAAACCTGTTTTTAAAGATAACTTTTTCAGGTGGCCCTACGATTCTAAGCCAGATAAAATTAGCTGGTATCAGATTAGTGGGCAGTCTAGTTATTGTGGTAATTCTAAAAATACTTCTACTGTTGATTTTGAGCCTGCAAAAAGAAGAGTTTGCCGTAACGCCTTTGGTTTGACCGTTCTTAGTAATGGCGAAGTTACTACCTGCCCCTTTGATGCTGAAGGAAATAATTTTTGTATTGGTAATATAAAAGATAATACTATAATGGAAATATGGGAATCATCAAAAGCTAAAATTTGGCGTGAAAAACATTTATTAAAAACTTTTGATGAAAATTCTTATTGTAAAAACTGCTACGACTGGTATAAGAATTAGTCACCCTACCCCAAGTTATTTCAATTATCAATAGCTTCTTTTTTGGATTTTAGAAGTTCTAGACCGACTTGGCAAAAAGATGAGAATTCACAGCCTTCACTTGTTAAACAGCTTCTTGCATTTTCATTATTTGAAGGTAAACACTCAAAAGTTTTATCATTCTTTATTTTACTTACCAAATCAGTTATTCTAGTTTTAAAACCGTTCAAGTCATTAATAGAAACAGTTTCACCATAATCTGGACCACAACCGTAATTTAAAGCCGCTGATTTTTGAAACCCCTTTTGCATACCTTTTGGCGGTCTAGTATATGCTTCAGTCATCACATACAAAGTTGCTGCCGATATATTTTGAAAACATAAATTTTGACAAGCTAAAAAATAGAGCGGTAATTGCATTTCTAACTGATCTTCTATTTTACCAGTATCAGGAAATGCTCTATCAAACATTTTCTCGCTAGATAAAGCTGTTTTAGAAGTTTTATAATCTATAATCTGTACACTTTTATCGCCAATTAAAGCCAATCTATCAAATCTACCTTTAAATATATTACCATCTATTTCAAATGAAAAAGGTTTTTCTACGCCTATTGTGCGACGACAAGGCAACTGCCTATTTCTAAACAAAGCATCTCTATATAAAAGCAAAGCTCTTTTTATATCATTAGCTTGTTTATGTCGGTCGAAAAAGGCAATAGCTTCAAGCATTGGCATAGCAAACTTTTCAAAAAGCTCGAATAAATCTTCATCTGTAGGTTCTTTCGATACCTCCCATGGTGAACCTGGTTTATGAAGTTCTTCTAAAACCTTATGGTAAGCATTACCAACAATAAAAAAATCGTTTTTGTTTTCTAATGGATTTGCAATTCCCAAAAGATTCTTAAAGAAGAATTTTCTTGGGCAATCTATATAGTTTTTTAAAGATGTTGCAGAAAAGCTGAAATCTTTAGGGAAATCAATTGAATCGTGAATAGCTCTGTTAAATATTCTTGGTCTTATTCCGTGAACAGCATAAGCTTTTGGAATATGCTTTTCTACTTCTTGAAGTGTGGGTTCTATTTGTAATAGTTCGTCCTGACTTAATCCTGTAATAGCAGTTCTAAACTCGCTAAGTGTTAATATCTTATCTTCTTTTTCCAATTCATTGGGTCTTATTTCCATTTCATGGAAAAATGGAGCAGGTGTTGCGGGATCTGTTCCTAATCTCATAGGCACAGTCATTATCAATCCTTCTTTTGCTCTTGTAATTGCAACAAAGAATAAACGGCGTTCTTCTTCTAATTGCTCTTCATCACTATTTGGATATGGATTGAAAAAACTAATTTCACGATTTTTAGAATTAAAATAAGTTTTGAGTTTTTCAATTGTTCCAGAACCCAATAAAATATTTTCTCTTAAATTTACTGGAAATTGTCCTTCGCAAAGCCCACTAATAACAACTATAGGGAATTCTAATCCTTTAGATTGGTGAACAGTCATTATTTTAACTGCATTTTCAACTTTTTCTTCTTTTAATTCAATATTTAAAGCGTAATAGTTTATATATTCCTGCAAATCAGGTAGTAAATCAGAAATTAGAGGCTTTCGTCCAAAAGAATAAAGAAAAACTTCTGAATAATCCGCAATCATATTTCTCAAATGCAATATATTTCTAGAAGTAGTGTTTGATGCATTTTCTAACAGCTGTAAAACAGAAGTTATAGCAGTAGAAATTATAGAAGTAACTTCTTCGTTACGTTTTAATTCCATAATTCTAACAATATTAACAAATTCTTTTGCTTTGTTTTTTGTTACTTCATCAGTTTCTGGAAGTTCATCAAAACGCTCTTCCTCAATCTGTTTGATAATATTTGATATTTTATTTTTATTATTAGAAATTTCTGAAATAATTGCCTGAGTCCACAATGGATTAATACCAAAAACAGAAGATAAAAAAGCTGTTTGCAAAGCAGATTCTTTTGCTTCTTCATCTGTTTCTCCTGCTATTCTTAAAAGAGAAACAAGGGTAATTATTTCTTCGGCTTTAAAAAACTTCATATCTTCTGCAATTTGATAAGGAATATGCAAAGTCTGCAAGCTTTCTGCAAGCAAATCAATCTGATAGTTATTTCTAACTAAAATTGCAATATCAGATGGCTGATATTTTTTACCATTGTTACCATAAATTAAATAATTAGCGATTTGTCGCCCAACTACTCGTGCTTCTTCTATTTCGTTCTTAACTTTATAATAATTTATAAAACCTTCATCTTTACTGAATGGAATAAGCTCACCATCTGTAGGAAGTTTTTCTGACCAATTTAGCATCGTTGCTGATTTTACGATACTTTTTGCCGATCTGTAGTTTTGTTTTAGGGAAAATTGACTTGCTTTATACTTCTGCCTAAATAACCCTTTTGGGGTCATCATTGAAGGATCTGCTCCTCTAAATCTATATATGCTCTGACGTGGGTCACCGATTACAGCTGTTTTTATATCTGTTGTATCACCTTTTAATAAAGACAAAAGCAAGAACTGAGCAGGGTCGGTATCTTGAAATTCATCAACAAGTATGACTTTGAATCTTTTTCTATAAGTTTCAGCAATTCTAGGATTTCTTAAAACCTGTATTGTTAAAGCTATCAAATCTCTATAATCTAAATAATTATCTTTAATTCTTTCTTTTTCATATTGTTGATATATGTTTAAAAGCTCATAACAACGCTTTTTAGTTTTTATGCTTAGATTTTGTGTATTGTTTATAGCATCTTTGAAATCATCTGGAGTTATCAAATTTGATTTTAATATTCCAATAAAAGTTGAAACTTCTTGTTGGAAACCTCTTTTTAACAAAACTTTTCCAAATTCTGAAAAAGCGTTAGAATCCATTTTGTCACATATAAAACTCATTAATAAAGATTCTTTAAAAGCATTTAAAAGTTTGAAATCTGCTGAAATCCCAACTTCATAATATTGTTCTCTTAATACCTTTCCGCAAAAGGAATGGAAAGTAGAAATCCAACATTGGTCAAAGCTCTGAGGAAAATATTCTAAAACTCTCTCTTTTAATTCTTTTGCAGCTTTGTCGGAAAAAGTTAGAGCAAGTATTTCTTTTAATCTAATTCCTTTTTCTAGCTGTTTTGCAATTAAAACAGAAATTGTTCTGGTTTTACCTGTTCCTGGCCCAGCCACTACTAGTGAATTTTTATTAAAAGACTTAATTATCTTTTTTTGGTCTTCATTTAGTCTTTCAAAATCTCTAATAAGTTGTTCAGATGTTCCTTTACCCACATAAAACTCCAAATTGTAATAAACAAAACAAGGTTTGGAATATCCAAGCCTTGTTTGTTACATTAGTTACAAATATTATAAATATTTTTACAATTTGCTAGATACAAGCTCACTTACTGCAAGCCTTGTCACATTTTTTTTCACATTTTGCTGCTTTTAGGCACTTGCCACATTTGTCAGCCTTGTCACACTTCTTTTCGCATTTTTGAGCTTTTTTGCAACAATCGCACTTTTCACACTTACAGCATTTGCAATTGCCACATTCACATTTTTCGCATTTGCAACATTTGCAAGCTTTCATCATTTTTTCACATTTAGCTACTTTTGGGCATTTGCCACATTT
>CAJOQX010000054.1 GCA_905236865.1 Candidatus Rifleibacteriota bacterium | reverse complement strand
TGACGAAAATGATGATTAATAAATTGAGAAACAGGACCTTTGGCCATTACATTGTCTCCTCAAAAATGAAATTACTATGTACGGCATACAAGACCGACATTAAAGTTTATACAATTAAAAACATCTAATGTCAAGTTATTCGTCAGAGCAAACTAAAAGAAAAAAGAAATTCTAAACTTTATAAACATGGCTCTTAAAAGATTTTTCATAAACTTTTTATAAAATAATACAAATATATGAAGCTTTCAATTTTTGTAGTTAATAGCTGAATTATTAATAAGAGAAATAAGTTCTGAAGTTGAAATTTTGCCAGTAATATCTGTTCCTTCAAGTAATCCATCGGCCAAATCTCGTTTTCTTCCATGTAATTGAACTATTTTTTCTTCAATAGTATTTGTAGTGATTAATTTATAAATTGTTACAGGCTTTGTTTGCCCAATTCTATGTGCTCTGTCGGAAGCTTGATCCTCAACAGCTGGATTCCACCATGGGTCCATGTGTATAACATAATCTGCCGCAGTAAGATTGATCCCTTGTCCACCTGCTTTTAAGCTAATAAGAAAGAAATCTCCATTTCCATTTTGAAATTCATTAATAGCAATGTTTCTTGCTTTTATCGTTGTAGAGCCATCTAAATATTGATATTTGTAACCTTTTTCATCAAAAAACTTTCTTATTATCGAAAGATGATCTACAAATTGGCTAAAAATCAATGCTTTATGACCACTAGCAAGCAAATCTTCTGTTATATTTTCTAATAATGCTAGTTTTGAACTTTTTATATTAAGATTTGGCATAATAAGAGAAGGGTTACAACAAAGTCTTCTAAGTTTCATTATTTCAGCTAAAACTATCATTGGCTTAGTATTTTGTTTATTATCTTTACTTTTGTTTATGTTCTCTACGGCTTCCCTTCTGATGCTTTCATAGAGTTCTGCTTCTTCTTGACTAAGGTCAACATTAAGTATAACTTCAGTTCGTGGTGGTAAATCTTTTAAAACCTGGTTTTTAGTTCTTCTTAAAATGAAAGGTTGAACCAATCTCTTTAATCTTTCCTGAGCTAATTTGTCATTCATACTTTGGATAGGAATCGCGAACTTTTCATTAAAAGTATTAATAGAACCTAATAAACCAGGATTCAAAAATTTAAAAAGATTCCATAGTTCTCCCAAATGATTTTCTATTGGAGTTCCAGTCATAAGCATTTTAAATTTGCCTTTTAAAAGCATTGCAGCTTGTGAACGGTTCGTTGCCATATTTTTTATAGCCTGAGCTTCATCTAAAATTACTACACTCCAGTTAATTGCAGCTAAATCTTCAATTTCTCTTTGTAGAACTCCATAACTGCATATTATTAAATCGTTTGGAGCAAGATTTTTAATGGTGGATTTTCTATCACTTTGGGCAAACAAAATAGGATTCAAAGTTGGTGAAAACCTTTGGCATTCTTTAAACCAGTTATAGCAAACAGAAGTTGGAGCGAGGACAAAAGCTGGTCCCAAAGCAGCTCTTGCTGTAATAATAGACAAGGCTTCAACAGTTTTCCCTAACCCCATATCATCGGCCAAACATGCCCCCATGCCCAAATAAGCCATACGGCTTAACCAATTAAATCCATCTACTTGATAAGCACGCAATTCTGCTTTAAAGTTTTGCGGAACTATAAATTTTTTTTCTGAAGCGTGCTTAATATGATTCAACATTTCGTGCCAACTTCTATCGAAAGTTGTTTTGGAACTATCTGACAGAATGTCATCCATAATTTGAATTGCTGATTTATGGAAAAGACTCTGTTGACTATCTTCTATAGTAAAAGCTTGTATATCTTCGATTTTTTTTCTAAACTCTTCTGTTATAGCTAAATATTGATTTTCATCAATCTGTATAAATCTGCTTCCTTGTCTATAATGTTTTAATATTTTTTGTAAGTCAATAACATGATTTTCATCAATTCTTAATTCCCCATCAAGACTAAACCAATCGTTTGTATTCTTGACTTTGAAGCTAAAATTAGAAAAATTAGCAGATAAAACTTTTTTAGGTTTTACATTTTCCGCCCATTCTATAATTAAATTTGGAAGATCTTTTATAGCTAAAAGAAACTCTAAAGAAAGTTCAGGGCTATCAAAAACAATAGAAAAATCTTCATTTAGTTCATTTGCAATAAGCTCGCAACTATCCAAAATTGAATAAAAATAATTTGTTTCTATTTTCAAATCACGTTTCGTGTGCAAATTTTGCCCCGAAATTTCTGCAAAAACATTATCTTCACCAAGACCAGGAACAAAAGAAGGTCCTTCGGGTCCAAAGGGTTTTGTACAAAAACTTACTTTTAAACCATTTTCATAAGGTTCTAATTGAGCATAAATA
Organism: Candidatus Rifleibacteriota bacterium; assembly: GCA_905236865.1. GTDB lineage: Bacteria > Muiribacteriota > Ozemobacteria > Ozemobacterales > Ozemobacteraceae > RUG334. The sequence goes on along the minus strand of CAJOQX010000054.1, from coordinate 3,893 downwards.
TACGAACTAGATGCAATACTTGCTATCGGAGTAAAATTATTAGTTCCATCAAGATTGCTATGTACAGGCATAATAGCAGACATGGAAGATAATAATGACTTAATTTTTTCTAAAGCAGATTTTGGGAAAACATTGTTTTCAGAAATAATTTCAGCAACTTGTTGCTGTTCTTGCGTAAATTCAAATATTCTAAGTCTATTTTTATTCTCTTCCAAAAATACAACACTTTCATTTTCATAGTTAGGTTGAAATTTCAAATATAATCCATCTTCTTTTTCATTTAGCATTAAGACGGGTTTCCCTTTTATTATTTCTGCTGGAGTATCATAATAACCATTAATAAAAACATTTGGAGCATTAACTAGGAATGGAAGAATACTTTTATCTTGTTCTATATTTCCATTTAACCAACTTTTTGAATGTTGAAGCTTTTTGTATATTAATTTATCTTGATTTGAGAAATAATTAGGAAAAGGATTTATATCATCATAATAATTATCTAGTTGAATTGGCTTGGCTATTGACCAATTACCACTTTTTAATTTTTGTTGCTCTTTTGGAAAAAGTTTAATAGATTTATCTTCTAGATTTATCTTTAAATCCCAAATAAGCCTTACACTTTTCTCATTATTATTTAACGAAAGATTGAGTTTATTCGATAATTCATCCAATACAAATTCCCATTTTTGTTTTTGTTGTATTCTTTCTATTAAAGGGATAGTGTAATTCTCTTTCCACTTTTCAGATATCGTTTTATATGTATCACCTATAGTTTGTATATTAAGAACTTTCGCCAAATTTAAAGTTTCTGCTATTATTAATTGTATTTCATTATTTTTTAATTGGTTGATTATGTCAATTAATGCATTTTCATATACTTCTTTATCATTTATACCAATCCAATAAGCAACAAAGCAGGATACCCATCTAAGGAAATAGCTGTTATTTTTGGCGGAAATAAAAGATACTACTCTGTCTCTATTATATTTTCCAACTATTTTAGAAGAATAAAACTCATATAGTATTTGGTATGCTGGTTTAAAAATTAGATTTAATTTATCTATTTTCTCTATATATTTTTTAGCTTCATAAAAAGAATTACTACTTCCTTCTTGGAGAAGAGCAATAAAATAGAATATTTCTGAAAGCGAAAACAAGGTTACGTTTCTTTTTGATTTTTGCTTTTGAATTTGTTTTATACTTTCTTGATAAACATTAACAGCATTTTCACTTCCATGAAATAAATAAACCAGAAAAGCATTAATTCCAGAAGCTTCAATGGATTTGGAAAGTTCAATATAAGATTTTGCTCTATCAAAGCTTCCTTTAAATATTAGATATAATGCAAGATTATGAGATGCATAATTTAGAAATATTTCAGATTTATACCATTTAGGCCTCATAAAATATGAAAAAATATCATTATCTTTTTGGCTTATAATTTTATTAAAAGTAATTAATTCGTAGTGTATTGCATAATTCAACAAAAACACTTGTGAAATTTCTGGCAATAATTCAAACCAAGATTCATCAAAGGGTTCTAGTATTTTATTAAAAAGAGGAATACCAGAAGTATTGTTTAAAAAAGAAAAATCAAAACTGCTAAATATATCGTTATCAATATTCCCATTAATTAGATTCATCAAAAGAGAAGAAAAAGAATTCTGTCTATAAGAAAAATCAAAAGAAAAATCAGAAGAACTAGCTAAATTCAAAATAGATAAAGAAAACTTTTCTCTATCTATAAAAAGAGGAAACCTATAAGCAGCATGAAAATATATATCTGTTACAGAATATCTATTGTTTTTTTCCTCTAAGATATGTCTTGAAACCAAATTAGAACATATTTTAAATTGCATTTCTTCCAACGATGTAATTTCATCTAGATGGCACAACCCCTTTTTTGCGAAATCTTTAATAAGCCAACTTATCTGAAAAAAATCTAGATCTAAATTACAATTTGCTAATGAAGAACAAATCAGTTTCTCAATAAGGCCTAACTTGTTAAATATGTTATCTGCCGTTTCTAATGCTTTTATATTCCAATTGTTAGACATGATATTTTATATTTTAGAGAATATAGCTTTAAGCTTTTATTGTGAAAAAATAACGATTATAAAAAAAGCAAGTTAGAAGTGAGAATTTAGAGCTATCTAAAAGCTTATTGTTAACGCTCTTATTTTTAGCTCTCAACTCTCACCTCTTATCTATATCATCTTGATATATACAATGCTTTACTACGTTCATTCTGTTTGGCGATTAATTCTTCAATTTGATAATCGCTATATCTAGTAAATTTACCTCTTTCTATGAGAACTTGCCCATGAACCATAGAAAAATCAACTTTATCAACTGCACAGAAAACGATTGCTGCTAATGGATCTGTTGAACTACCTGCCTGTCTAATACTATCCAGTCTGACACCAATAATATCTGCTTCATAACCTGATTCCAACAACCCAATATCATCACGTCCAAGAACTTTTGCTCCACCTAAAGTTGCACATTTTAAAACATCTCTTGCTGTAATACAATCTGCTGTTTTTAATACTCTTTGCAATAAAAGCATATTTCTACATTCTAAAAACATATTGGAACAGTCATTACTAGCACTTCCATCTACAGCAACACTTACTGGAACATTATTTTTAAGCATTTCAACTATTGGAGCTATACCAGAAGCAAGACGCATATTGCTAGTTGGACAATGAGCAACTCCACCTTGTGTTTCACCCATTCTCTTAACTTCGTCATCATTAAGATGTACACAATGTGCAAAAAATGAATTTTCATCCATCCAACCTAATTTAACCATAAAATCAAAAGGTCTTAAACCACAATCTGCTAAAGTATAATCTTGTTCATCAAAAGTTTCTGCTAAATGAGTATGACACTTTAAACCTTTTTTATTTGCATATTTTTTAGCTTCTACCATTAATTCTTTTGTAACAGAGAAAGGAGAACATGGGGCAACTATTATTCTGCACATACCACCTTTTTTACTATCATGAACTTTATTTACCAATTCATCTGTTTCTTTCATAATTACATCTTCTGTCTGAACAACAGAATCAGGTGGTAACCCTCCATCCTTTTTAGAACGAGACATACTGCCTCTACAGAGATGGAATCTTAAACCAGCTTCACGAGCAGCTTCTACCTGTTTTAAATATATACTTGAATCATTATTGGGTACAAGATAAGAATGGTCTACTGAGGTAGTACATCCACTTTGTAACAACTCTAAACAAGCAATTTTAGTTGATAATTCAAAATCACTCGGAGTAAATTTAGCCCATAAACCATATAAATTGGTGAGCCAATTAAAAAGTTTTGCATCTTGTACATTAGGGTAATTTCTAGTTAAAGTCTGATAAAAATGATGATGTGTATTGACTAAGCCAGGCATTAACAATAGATTTGAAGCATCAATATTTTTAGCATTTACTGCTAAAGATTCCAATTCAGAAGCAGATCCAACAGCTTTTATTTCAGAACCTTCTATAAGAACTGAAACATCTTCTTTTACTTCACTATCGCCACCAGCCCAAAAATATTTGGCATTCTTTAAAAAAATAGTCATTTTAAACTCCTTATCCTTATATCATACTATAATACACCAAATAATAATATTTATCACTTAGAAAAAAATAAAAAATAAATATTGACATTATAAATAATAGTAGTAAAATATAACTCACTTTCAAAAGAAAGTTAAGTTCTTTACCAAATAAAACAGCTTCTTTTTTTATTTGTCTTTAGAAAATCATAAAAGTAGAGACAATCTACAAAGAGTTTTTTTAAATAAAAAATAAAAAAAGTAGTTGACATTCAAAAATGAATTTGGTAATATAATCACCTCGCTAAGGCGAGTGGGTTCTAAACAAAGAACC
>CAJOQX010000053.1 GCA_905236865.1 Candidatus Rifleibacteriota bacterium | reverse complement strand
CCTTAGTCCCCCTTTACGAAAGGGGGCGAGGACATTACTCCATACACTGAATTTTTAACAAATTCTTAGTTTTTAGACAGCCTCCAACGAGGGGCATTAGGACATATTCTACCAACTTATAATTACTTCCCTTCTACAATGGCGATTTCATCATCAGTAAGCCCATACAAATCATATACAAACAGGTCGATTTGATGCTCTAAGTCACTAGTGTCTGATTTTGGATCTGATTTCTTTTTGTCTAGAATTTGGTCTACTATTTGTATTATTTTTGATTTTAATTCATTATCAGCGGGTTTTATTGGTATATCTTCCAAAGGGGCACCATACAGTTCTAAACTGTCACCTTTTAATTTTCCTTTATTTTTAAGCCAAAAATAATACAATCTAGAATTCAAAAGACCTAACACATATTTTGTTGGGAATATATTTTTATATTGATCTTTTATAATCGTAATCATTAAATCTGATTGTTCATAATACTGTTTTGTTTCTAATGCGAAAATATTAGATTTTGCTCTTCTTGAATTAACTATTTTTCTTTAGATTCAAGAATACTTGTATCTCTTTCTCTATGAAGAGAATACCAATGGTAATTTTCGTTGTATCTTACAAGTCTTTCTTCAAGTAAAGGTTTAAACTTACTTAAATATCTAATAATGTTTGGAATATCATTTTCTTTTGTAGAACGTGTTATATATAAACAGTATAGTTCATCTTTGTAATTAATTATATATTTTGAAATATCAGAATTTTTATATACTTTTTTTATAAAGATTTTCTCTTTGTCAGGAAAATTTAATAATTGTAGTTCATTTTTGTTTAATATAAAAATACCCATTCCTTTGTTATGACCAAGATTATATTTCTTCTCATGTGCATCGGTATATTTATCTGCTCCAGAAACAATACCCTGTTTTATTATAGCTATATCTTTTAATAAATAATCAGAGTTAGAAATTTTTTTAAGAATACTATCAGCTGAATTCTCTACATTAGTATTGCAACCAGCAATTCTAATATAACTTTCTTTTCCTTCATATAAAAATCTCTGTTCAACATTGTATAAATTAAAATACCCTTCTTCTGTATCTTTTGCGTATAAAATCTTATTCAAAAGACTGTTATTAGCTATTTCAGAAATTTTACAAAAACTGTTTCTAGAAATAATTGGTTTATTTTTGTTTTTTGTCAAAAATGTAATCATATTATGTTGTCCTAAGGCAGACTCAAATATTTTTAATTCATTAAAATTAATTAATTTTCTAATCTGCGTTCTATTTTTAAAATCCTCACGGAGTGTTTTGCCTCCATAAGCAGTAGGGTAGTAATTTGTTGTAATAAAAGCAATTTCAGCATGACTTTTACCTAAATCTAATGCTTTATGGAAGAAGAAATAAAAATAATCCATTTTCCCACTATAATATTTTTGTCCAAATTCTGTTTGAGCGACAGGTCTAAATAATTCTTTATGCCCTTTTTCCCCAATATACGGTGGGTTACCAATCACAATATCGAAGCCGTCTTTGATACCAAACATCCATTCAGGGTTAAACCAAGGAGAGCTTGTCTTTTTGTCGTAGGGGTCCCATTTCGCAAGAGCCTGACTTTCTTTTGCACCCAAGCCAAGACAATGAAGCTCTTCGGCTAACTCTTTCCTTTTTAAACAATCTTTCTCACGACAATTCAGTTTTGCTTTCACTGTTTTAACAGAAAAGATTCTGTGGCGTATTTCCTTTAAATCCCTTTCTAATTCAATAATCTTTTGGCTTTTTAAAAAGCCTGAATTAGTTATATCAATTAGAGTATTGGCAGCAATAAACTTTGTTTCAAGGTTAGGTAAAGGGCGAACCCCGCAGTTAGGCTTTGAGGGGTCGGTTTTCTGCTCAGTAATAAGAGAAATGAAAAATCTAAGTTTAGAAATTTGTGTAGCTACTGGCTGTATATCTACTCCATAAATGCAGTTTTCAATAATATACATTTTACGGGCATAATTAGGGTCATACATACTGCTATCAAATATCTCATTCAAATCCTTCTGAAGTTGCTCCCGTTCTTCTTTTGAAAAAGAAACATCCATAGTCTTTTTAATTTCTTCACCAAGTTTTTTACTTTGAGTTTCTTTCCATATTTTGTTATCAGAATCTAGCTTTTCAAGAATATAAACCAGCTTGTGAAGCATACCCATAGGGAAAGCACCTGAACCGCAAGCAGGGTCAAGAATTTTAAGTTTATCTATTGCCTCAATTAATGCACGAGTTTGTTCAACATCATCTTCAAATGGATTAGTCTTTTCATTATAGTTAATTAAATCATTAAGTTTTTCTTTTGCTGTTTCTTCATCAATTCCGAACTGATTTACCAATGTGCTTTCTAGACAGGCTTTAATGCTTTCGTTGACCATATAGTCAACAATTTCACGAGGAGTATAATAACTACCAGTAGCTTTGCGAGCAGTAGTCTTTGTTTCAGGGTTATAAGAAGCAAGCAGGTTTTCAAAGACTCTTCCTAAAAGTTCAGGGTCTAGAGCTACATCTTCTTCTATGGGAGTATTTTCTTCGACAGTGAATTTATAACTATTAAGAATGTCTATAAGACCACGAACCTCAACACATTTATACTTTGCAGAATCGTATTCAACACTTAAATCCACTTTTTCTTTTTCTTCTTCCGTTAAGAAAAAAAGCTTGTCTGGAACATATAACTTATTGTCTTGTCTGTCGCTAAAACCATCAAAATAGTCTTTATGTTTAATTTCTTTGCCAGAGCTTACGTCAAATTCTAATTTTATTTCATCTAAGCATTCAAAAAGACCGCCATTCATAAATGGCACACCTTCAAATTCTTTTACAAAAGAATCAGGATCAGGATACTTTATAAGATGTCTGTAATGGAATTCATTTCCATTACCATAACCTCCACCTGTTTTAAATCCACGCTTTGAATGCTCCTGAT
>CAJOQX010000052.1 GCA_905236865.1 Candidatus Rifleibacteriota bacterium | reverse complement strand
CAGATATTATTAAATATGTTGGAATATCAGAAACAGTTTTTGATAATATATTTGCTTCATTATCAATGAATTGAGGTGAAGAATATGTTATTGACTGAATTTGACGAAGAAAGAGACTATAGAATTGTTGCTGAAGGTCTAGCTGAAAACATTGTTGAAGAACGTTGTGAAGAATTGAAAAAAGAAGGTATAAAAGAAGGAATAAAAGATATGATTTTAACTATGCTTTCTAATGGAGTTACTAAAGAAACTATCCTCAAACAAACTAGTCTTTCAGAAGAAGAGTATGAAAAGCTGATTAACTGATTATTTTTAGTAGTTATTGTTGTTGGTTTTTATTGTCGCTAACATTTTCTTGACGCTCCCCCAAAACTTTGCTGTTGGGGGAGCTGTCAGCCAATAGGCTGACTGAAGGGGTCTTATCTAATAATAAAAGACCCCTATCGGTTACTTCGTAACCATCTTTGAAGATTTGGTTTTTCTACTAAAAAATTTGTTAATTAACGTTTTTGATGTTGTCTTGGTTGTAAACTTAAAGCGATTTTTATTTTTTATAATTATTGTAAGCTTTCTCTAATACAGAAAAATCATTTGTTCTTTTTGAAAGTAAAGTTGAGTTTATATATTTTAATTTGTGTTTATAGACTATATATGCATTTTTATAAATACGATTTTTTTGTTTATTAATTTCACGATTTTCGGCTTGTAGCAAATATCTATAGTTTCTATCTATTACTCCGTTAATATCTACCAATTTATATACTTTATTAGGAACTGGCATCATATTATTTATATTTATTACCGCATAATCACGTATTTTTACGAAATCAACACTCTCTTTCATTTTTTTATGTTTTTCTTTAAAAGATGAAAGAGGAGCAAAATATTTATAATTGTTTATTTCTAATATAATCCCAATATATTTCCTATTTGATTTATCACCATCAGAAAGAAACAAATGTTCTTGAAACTTAGACAAGTAAAGAATATATTCTGAATCTATTTCATATAATTTTAAAGATTTCAATTTTTGCAATCCTAAATATAAAATAGGGACAAGCTAACTTGCCCCTACTGTTAACTCGCTCATTTATAGGGCTGTGCATCACCCACTTATAACTCGCTCATTTATAAGGCTGTGCATCACCTACTCTCAGTATAATGATTTTTCAATGTTTTGTCTACTATTTATTAGCTTCGCTTGTATTATGATTTTAACTATGCTTTCTAATGGAGTTACTAAAGAAACTATCCTCAAACAAACTAGTCTTTCAGAAGAAGAATACGAAAAGCTGATTAATTAGCTTTTTAGTAATTATTGTTGTTGGTTTTTATTGTAGTTATTGTCATATCAGTAGGTCTGTGGAATAATTGTTATTTATGAATCTATGATGCTCTCCCAAAGCTTTGCTGTTGGGGGAGCTGTCACGTAGTGACTGAGTGGGCTGTCTGCCAAAGGCAGACGGTGAGGGGACTGCAAAGCATAGATTTTCGGAGTCCACACCATCTTTCGAAAGAAGGAAATCGTTAAGCGATAGTGAGATTTTGAATTAATAACTAAATCTGGAATATTTGATTCTTTACAAATAATTAATTCTGCCATTTTTTCGGCATAAAGGACATCTTTTGAGAAGATTTAAAACTTTCTTTATTCAGTTATTTTTAGTAAATCTTTTAATGCTTTTTTAAAACACATGTGCAGACAAAAACTGGAATCTATATAAGGTGTTAAATATTTTGTAACTTCATAATTTTTAACTTTTCTATTATGTATATCTATTTTGCAAATCCCAATAGGCTCCTCTGATAAACAAGCACAAGAAGCTCTATAAAGATAGCGAAGGACATTATCTTCTTTTGAGTAAAAATTATAAATTCTATGCTTAACGATTTTTGCTATTGATTCCCAGTCTTTAATACCTACTGCTCCAGAAAGCAAATACATAGAATGTAGCCTATTAAATTTATTCTCAGCTAATTTTTTTGCAGCATAATATGCTACTCGACTTCCAAGAGAATGTCCCATAATAATATATTCCGAATTATTTCTCTTTTTTAATATTTCGTTAGCGAGAATTATCCCCGCTTTTTGAGCATTCATATACGCTACATACCACAAATCTATAATAGACTTCGGAATACTATTTCCAAATTTAATTATCTTTTGCAATTCTGAACTGAAATCATTCAGATTTCTAGAATCCCAGTCCACATGCAATTTAGTGTTCTTAGAAAATTTCTGATTTACAGCTTTAAGCCAATCATCAACTTTTTCATGCTTTTGCAGAAAACCATTAATAAAAATTAACTTTGGTAATGAATTATAGCCATAATAAACTGTTTTTATTTTAAAATCTTTCAGTTCCCTAAAACATTCATTACTTAAATCAAGTATACTTTCTATAGCTGATTTTAATGGGGCTTCCCAACCAGACTCAAAAGCATTCCAATTAGTATCACCAAAATAATCAAGCACGATTATTTACTCCAATTATTTATCAAATTTTATTAAAAATATAAAGATATATGGCTAATTTATAGATTAATAAGTTTTTTAGTAATGGCTAATTAATTTTTTTTCTTTTTTTAAAGCTCGTGTAATCTTTCTAGTATCAATTATTTTTGAAAACATATTTATAACAAACGATATAAAAAGTTTGTATATTATTATTTCTGCGGTTAAATAATCGCAAATTCAACTTCTGAAATTATTATTAATAGCTAAGTTAAAAAAGGAATTATTTAATCGCTGAAGTAATAAATACTACTTGGCTACTAGATTTGTTATTTTAAATCGAGGACATAGCAATCCAGCAATATTTTGAATGTCTTATTTTTATGTCGTTTACTATAGTATATATATTAAAAAGGCCATCTTTTCTTCTTTTTTAGGTCTTCTATTTCATTGTAGTTTATTAATTTTCCCAATCCAAAATATTCATTACTTTTTTCATTTATTTTATTATCGTAATAAATATTTTTTACTCCTAAACCTAGCAAAGAAGAAATAATTCCCAATAATCCCATACCAGCTTTTTCAGCCTCGTCTCTACTATGATTTGCCATATAAAAAGTTCTCCTTTTTTATTTGATATAATCTAACAAAAGGTTTTTGCTATCTAATGTTTGTTTACATTCATTAGGAAGCTGAAACCAATATTGTTCTTCTTGATTTTTTTCGTAAGCTTGTAATAAATCGCATATTTCATCTGTTAAAGTGTATCTTGTAAACTCTTCAAAATTATGTAATACAGAACTTTGAATATCTACTTGCAAATAATGAGAAATAATTATCTGCATATTAACTGCTTGTCTCATTCCTTCAACCGAATACTTAGCTATTTTATTATTATCATCAATATCACCTTTCAGCCAAGAAACAGGTCCACTGAACAGATAAAACTGGAAAGCTGATTGATTGTCTAATTCCTTAATTTTATCTAGATAAAAAATAAATCGACTTTCTAGTTGCCTGTAAATTTCAAATAATTGATGTAATGTTTGTGTAAACATCGGCTTCATATAATCAGGATTTGAACGACCAAAAGCAAGAACATCTTTTGAAGCTTCAATTGAAGCTAGTTTATCTAAAATGTCTATTTTTTTTAAATCATTTATTGATTCACAACATGATTTGAATATTTCTAAAGAAAAAGTAAATAAATATTCAACAAGCTTTTGAGGATTATTAGCAATATTCTTTACGAAAAAGTCAATGGCTTCTTCAGCATTTGCAAAATCCTGTTCAGTAAAATTCGAAGTCTGCTTCTTCTTTTGATTTTGATAAGACTGATAAATTTCTTGTAAACTTAGATTTATTTGTTGAATGCTTTTATATTGTCTGTTTTTGATAATATTGTAAACTGTTTCTATTACTAATGGGTTCTTTTGGATTATTTCCACAGGAATTATTTTACAAATTGGTTGAATCAATTTACTAGGGTCTTTGAAATATTCTTTATCAATTAAGTTAATTGCTTCATTTATCTGTTTCTGACTTTTTACAACAAAATCAGAAGGAATAAATTTGCATAAAAGTAATAAAGCTTTCCTTATTAGAACATCCATTTTTTATAATCCATATTTTGATGATTTGTAAACACAATAAAAGTATTGCTCTCACAAAATAATTATATAGTATTTATTGCGTGTACGCAACAGAAAATATATTTTGTATACGCAAATATAAAACATTATAAAATATTGTAACCTCGCAATAGTGAGGTCAATAATTATGCTATCTGAAAAAGAGTTTGTAGAAAAAGTAGGTTCTTCTTTATTGCGTTTACGCGATAAAAATAGGTATTCACTCGAAAACCTTGCAGGTTTTAGCGGAGTCGATTATTCAACGATAAACCAAATTGAAAACGGAAGACGTACACCCAAATCTTATACCCTTTACAAACTTTTTTATACTTTGGGTGTGGATATAACAGATATTTTTTCTAATGAAACAGAAGAACAGGAACAGCTTACCAGAATATTG
>CAJOQX010000051.1 GCA_905236865.1 Candidatus Rifleibacteriota bacterium | reverse complement strand
GAAAGAATTTGCAATGGTAGAAGAAGCTAAGAAACAAAATAATTCATAATATTCTTTGATAATAATATTATAAATCTTAACATTTTACGCAATAACTAGTATTGACACTTTATTAAATGATAAATATAATAAATGAATAAGATTTGTTTTTCTAATAAGAATATAAGGTTATAAGAATGAAAAGAATTATTGCAAGATTATTGCTTTTTTGTGCTTTCTTAGCTTTTTCATGTTTAAAAGTTGAAGCAGCAAAGCGAACTGTCAAAGAATGGACATTCATGATTTTTATGAATGGCGACAATAATCTTGATCAAAGTGCTGTTAAAGATTTGCGTGAAATACGTACAAAAGGCAGTTCAAATGAATTTATAAATACCGTAGTAATGTTAGATAGAGCAAAAAGTCCTGCTGTAACCTATTATGTCGAAAATGGTAAAACAGAAGTAATCAAAGAACATGGCGAAATAGACATGGGTGATTACAAAGTTTATACAAATTTCATTAAAAGTTCTATTAAAAAGTATCCTGCAAAACATTATTGTTCTATTATTTGGAATCATGGAACAGGCTGGAAAGGTAAAAATAATCAAGGTATTGTTAGAGGTATTTCTTATGATGACCAGTCTGGAAATCACATTACTACAGCTCAACTTGGATTTGCTTTAAAAGATATAAATCAAGTTTTAGGTAGAAAGCTTGACTTGCTGTGTTTTGATGCTTGTCTGATGCAAATGGCAGAAGTTGCAAATACTGTATGTGATTATACAGATTTTGTTGTAGGCTCAGAAGAAGTTGAACCTGGAGATGGCTATCCTTATAAAGAAATCTTTTCAGGGGTTAAGCAAGGTATGCAACCAGCCGATTTGGCAAAACTAATAGTTAAAGCTTATACTGCTTCTTATGATGATGGTAGTGCTGGGTATCAAGCTAGCACTCAATCTTGTATAGTTTCTAATTGTTATAATAGCTTTAAAGATTCTTTAAATGGTTATTGTAAAATGCTAATGTCATCTGATTACAGTAAACAAGTGACCAAAATATTAAATGAAGTTCAAAAGTTTGGTTATCCTGAAAATATTGATTTAAAACATTTCGTAACATTAACAAAATCAAAAATACAAAATGATGGTGTAAAAAATGCTGCTGATAGACTTCTAAAAAGCATTGAAAAACTTGTTCCAATGAATTCTACTAGCGGTTATGGTTTGAATTATGCATTTGGATTGGCTATTTATTTCCCTCAAAGCTCTTATAACTTTAGTAAAGATTATTTACATTTGCCTTTTTTTAAATCTACTATGTGGGCTTCTATGGTTCAAGATTACTACAAAAAATATATAATCAGGCCAATTATGGCTGAAGTTGCCAATAATAAAGTAACTAAATTAAAAGAATATGTATTAAAAGCTAATGAAAACAATAGAGATCTTAGCTTAGAATTAATAACTAAACTAAATTTCTTGTGTTTTTCAGAACAGAAATGTGATGAAAAGACACAAAAAAGAGTAAAAGCTCTATTAGCAGAATTGAAAAATAAATGATTTCTCCAATATAAAGATAAATGTATTCTCATACCTTTCAACCCAAGCTCCAAAAAGCTTGGGTTTTTGATTTGAAAAAAATAGTAAATTTTGAAAAAGAAGTTTTAAATGATAATTCTGAATATTCATCGGAAAAGACTTTAAAAAAGCTTTTACAATCAGAAAAATCAGAAATTTTATTAATAAAAGACAATAGAAATAATATTTGTGGATATGGAATAATAAAAATAAATTATTATAAAACCTCTATTTCTGCCCATATTTTAAAGTTAGCTGTTTCTCTAAATTACAGAAGACAAGGATTTGCAAAAAACATTCTAGAAAATTTTGAAAAATTTGCTTTAAAAAAATCAGCTTCTAGAATATATGCAGAGGTAAGAGAAAGCAATGTAGCTTCTTTGAGTCTATTCTATAGTTTTGGATTTAAAAGAATAAAAAAATTGTTTGGATATTATTCTTGTTTAGACAATAGCTATGAACTAGAAAACGGCATAAAACTTTGTAAAGATTTATGCCGTTTATAATGGTTTCTAAATTATTGTTTCTCAATTGATTGTATCATACAGCGAAACTAGCTTATTATAAGTTGAAAAATCTAGGTCTTTGCAGTTTAGACCTAAATCTATTGTGGCAATTGCAGATTCTTTATCACCAGACTCTACATCATAAAGAGCTTTATATAAACTAGCTCTTGCAATATGCTTGCCTCTGGACATATCTTCTTTTATTAGTTTTAAACCGTATCCAGCCGCTATAGAAGCCATATATGTTTCATTGTCACTATTTAAAGCTGAAGCTAATCCTAGATAAACTCTACCCATTTCAACCAGTTCATCAGCTTTTTTAAATTTCTCAAGAGCAGAAAAATATGAACCATTTTTTAAATCGTCTTCCCCTGCAAATCTTAAACTAGAAGAATCAGAGTGTTCTGAACAAGGCAAAGCCAATACTGAAATAAAATTCTTTGATGAAGTTTTTGTGTTTTTTTCTCCATCAGATAGAATACGTTGGCATATAGCTTTCATAGAATTATCTTCTAAATTTGGCATTATTTCTTTTATTTTATTTATTCCTTCTTCTATTTTTCCTTCGGAATAATCAATAAGAGCAATCAATATCTTGCTTCTTGCATCATTTGGAATAAGATTTATAGTTTCATTTGCATATTTTCTAGCTAATTCAGGATTATATTTGGCTGTAAGATAAAATCTGGCTAGATTAAACTGTGCTTCTGCACTGTTTGAATGAGTTTCTGCAAAAGTTTTCAATGTTTTTTCTGCCTCATTATAATCAAATAAGCCTAATTGAGCTTCAGACAACATGGCATAAATTATAGGTTCATCTGGATTATGTTCAAAAACTGGTTTTAGCAAATTAGAAACAACAGCATAGTGACCTGCTCCAATAGCAACACTTGCAGCTAATCTTTTTTTATCATCTTCTGTTTTTAATTCATTCGATTTAGAAAAAACATCTAGGAAAGATTGATAAGATTCTTTTGATAAGGCAGGTTTTAGAGTCATTAGGTGTTTGCCAAATTTATTGAAATCACACTGATAAACATATATTAAACTTTTAAAAATTTGAGCTTCAAGTATATTTCTACTGTTTTTATCAGTTCTAGCAATTTTGTCAGCGGTTTCTACTGTTTTTTCAGCAGTTTTCAGATCGCCTTTTTCTATTTCGTATCTTGCTTTTTCAAGATTGACGATAAAAGAATCTTTTCCTTGTTTGAGAAAGCTATTTATATCCGTATCTTTTATATCTAATTTTGCTTTAGGTAATAGTTTATTTGTTCGAGATTCTTCTGGATTTTTCGATTTTTTTTTACTTCCAGAAATATATGGGGTAAATTGGAAACTTTTATCTTTTTTTTCTAATAGTAAGTTTTCTTTTGTGGAAATATTGTTTTCTTCTTCTTTTATTGATTCTGTTTTTTC
>CAJOQX010000050.1 GCA_905236865.1 Candidatus Rifleibacteriota bacterium | reverse complement strand
TTAAGATAGTAATTATTGTTTTTGGTAGTTATTGTAGTTATTGTTATTAGAATGTCAGCAAACTAACAGTAATTTATACATCTTTATTAATTCGTCATTGCGAGCAGTCGTTAGACTGCGTGGCAATCCAGCCTTCGATAAAACGACAAAAACAACAAAAACCAACTACAATGTAAACTTATTTAAAAGATATAAGATATAAGATGTAAGAGGCTAAAGCCTCTTGTTAGACAGTCTCTACAAAGGGGAGCTAGAATTTGGCAGAGACTAAGGAAAGTAGTAGGAATAAAGGAATTGCCACAGACTAAAACAATTCCCTTCACCCTTCACCCTACACCCTAAACCCTATACCCTTACTTATAATTTCAGATATTTCGAGAACACGTTCAAAGCTAGGTAATAATGAATTATTATCGCTTGAAGTTTTTTCGCATTCACTAGATAATACTTCACTAGCTTTTAATAACATTTTGTCAGATAATATTCTTGCTTTAGAACGAACCATTCCTATGCCAATACCAGGAAAAACTAGAGCATTATTGCATTGAGAAATTGTTATTTTGCTTCCGTTGTATTCGACTGGTTCAAAAGGGCTTCCTGTAGCTATTAGAGCATTACCTTCTGTGCATTTCAAAACTCTTTCTGGTGTGGCTTCAGCCTTTGAAGTTGGGTTTGAAATTGGCATAATGATTGGCTTTTTATTGTATTTATACATTTCTGTGAGGATTTCATCTGTAAAAGCTCCAAATGCAGTAGAACAGCCTATTAAAACTGTTGGATGAACATTTTTTATTACTTCAAGCAGACTAATATGTTTATAATCTTTTACTTGCCAACTACTGACTTCATAATAAGAATGAGCAAATTCTCTCTGAAAATATAATAGGCTTTCATCGTCTTCTAAAAGTAAACCATTTCTATCTATTAAGTAAAAATATTTTGTTGCTTCTTTAAAGTTGATTCCGAGTTTTATAGCAAGTCCTCTGCAAATTTGGTTAGCAATCCCACAACCAGCAGTACCAGCTCCAAATATGCATATTTTATGCTTTTCAATAGGAATATGTGATTTTTTTATTCCACAAAGAACAGCAGCTAAAGCAACAACGCCTGTTCCTTGTATGTCATCGTTAAAAGAAGGGTGAAATTCTCTATATTTGTCTAGAACAGTTCTGGCATTATCTCTACCAAAGTCTTCCCAATGCAAAAAACTATTAGGAAATACTTCGTGAAATGCTTTGGCAAATTCATCTATAAAATCATAATAGTCTTTGCCAACGATTCTTGAATGTCGCCAACCTTTGTATTCTGGATCATCAAGCAAAGACTTGTTGTTCGTTCCAACATCAAGCATAATTGGTAAGGTTGTAGATTGGTCTAAACCTCCACAAAGAGAGTAAACCATAAGTTTTCCAAGAGAAATATAAATTGCACCTACGCCTTGATCGCCTATTCCTAAAACTCCTTCTCCATCAGTAACAACCGAGATGGTCATTTCTTTGGTAAATTTCTGCTTGGATTTTTCTAATATATTTTTTATATTCCCTTTATCTTTATATGAAATAATCAAACCTAGAGGGTATTTGTAATTTTTACTATAATTTATTACTGCTTCGCCAATTGTGGGGGTATATAGTATTGGTAAAAATTCAATTCTATGGGCATTAGCTAGTTTGGAAAATGTAATTGGGTCATCATGGTATAAATCATAGAGATAAAGACATTTTTCTAAATTAGTTTTTTTACTTAAATATTCATTGTATTTTTCTATCATAAACAACCCACCTTGGAAAGATTTGAATTGTAATATTTTGGATTTCCCGTAACTTCTTCTCCTATCCAATCAGGCAGTATAATTGTTTCATTTTCTTCCTTTAATTCTACTTCTGCAAGAATAAGCCCTTTATGCCTACCTTCAAATTCGTCTATTTCCCATATTTGGTTAGAAAAATTAACTATATATCGAGTTTTTTCAATGGAATTATTGTTGCAGAATAAATCAAACATTTCTTGAGCATCTTTTGTTGGAATTTCATATTCATACTCAGGATGTGCAATGTTGATTCCTTTGCCTTTTATTGTTATGAAGCTTTTGGAATCCGTAATTCTTATTCTTACAGTTGAATTAGCTTCTGTTGAAATATAGCCCTGTTTTATAGAGATTTTTTGGGCTATTTTTTTTCTCCATTCATCGTTTTTTAATAAAAATTTTCTTTCTATTTCCATATTATTTCTTTCTTAAAAGATTTATAACCGAATCCCATATTAATTATTTATAGACATTCAGTCAAGAGGGTGGGGGA
>CAJOQX010000049.1 GCA_905236865.1 Candidatus Rifleibacteriota bacterium | reverse complement strand
TGAGTCACTCGCCTTAGCGAGGTGATTATATTAACAAATTCCTTTTTCAATGTCAACTACTTTTTTTTATTTTTTTAAAAGTTTTTTAGTTGATTGAGATTTACAAAAATAATATTAAATGATACTATATATCTAGATCTGTAGCTCAGTTGGTAGAGCAACGGCGTCACATGCCGTGTGTCATGGGTTCGAGTCCCACCAGATCTATTTTTTTTATAATTATTAGTTTTCAGTTTAAGGTTTGATATCCTTGGCTTAAAAAGGTCGGCGGATAACTATTAACCTTCGCATATCAAATGTTTTGTCGTCTTTTTCATCGTAATTGCCAGGATTAGAATAAACAGTTAACTCAACCCACATTCCATGTTTTTCAACAAGTTTATCGTTTTCGTTTCCTTCGCTAGTATCAACAGCAAAATGAGTAAAACTTAACTTTACAGCATGACCTTTTGCAAAAACATGTTTTTCTCCACCATAATCACGAAGTATTCCGTTATTACCATTATTTGAATAATTAATAGAAATAGTTTTTTTACTGTTATTATTATCTTCTTCGGTTTTTTGAATTTCCCATAGTCCACCATCTTGAGTATCATTCCATACAGGTTCCTTTATTTCAACAGCTCTTAGCAAATCATATTCTATTTGAGTCATAAGAATGTTAGCTGCTTCCATATTGTCTTGATGAGTGAGAGCTTTTGCAGTATCTTTCATTCCAGAACTAAAAAGCTGCATTACTCCACTTATGATTAAGGCTGTTAAAATTATACCTATCGATATTTCTACAAGAGTAACTGCTTTTCTTTTTTTTAGAATCATCTTTCTGTCACCAAACCAGTCATAGTTAATGTAGTAGCTTCTTTTTTACCAGGCTCTTTCCAAGTTATAGAAGCAGTAACAAATTTATATCGATAAGGCCAGTCGGATATAGAAAAATCATTATTAAAATTTTCAACAGAGTATGTCTTTTTCTGAACTAAGCCATTGAATTGCTGAAAATTTTTACCAAGAGCTTGTAAATCACTAAGCCTTATTGGATTTTGCAATTCATCGTTTTCCAGATTAAGATCGCCGATTTCCACATCTCTACATTCTTCGATTCTAGAATCATTAAAAGGTATCAAATTACAAAAAGCAATAAAATTAGACAAATACTGTCGAGCTAATATTTCGTTACGGTTATGCACGGTACCAGCATTGCCTTGAGACATCATAGTAAAAACAGGAACGAGAACCGCCATCAAAATACCACAAACTACACAAATTTCAACAATTGTGAACCCTCTATTTTTTATTTTATTATCTATATTATTTATCATTTTAATTCAATTTCGGATTTTCTTTTATATTTAACATAAGCAATGGAATCTCAGAACGTTGATTACCATCTCTAACATAAGGTATTGCGGCTAATTCGTTAAGATAATTCAATTTTAAACCTCGAACCATATTCCTTCTAAAATTATATTTTCCGCCAGTTATCTGTTTCATAACAATATTACCATTTACAATTAATGGTTTATTAGAAGTGCTAGATTTCAAAATAACTTGACCATTGGCAGAAACTAATGAAGCATTTATAGTATCTACATTACCATTGACAATAATATCGCCATTCAATGCAATAATCGTAATATGAGGATCCTCTCTTGGACTTGTTCTTGCAGAATAATCTTCATTACTCAAATCAGTAGAAGGAGTACCAATATCAGATTCAATAACAATATTACCATCTGAAAGTATTATTCCTCCATTACTGACTATAGAAGAATACTGCGAAAAATCTAAAGGCAAACCAATATCAGGAGTAATTGCTCCGTCAGAATTGTCTATATAAAGCCAACCGTTTAAATCAAGACTAACATTAGAAGTATTTCCTTGATCTGGATTATAACCCAATAAAATACCATTTGAATTTAAATATTTATTAAAATCATTTTTAATATTCGCATCATTTGTAACAATAGTATTAGGCAATCTTTCTTCGTTATTTGGCTTAGACTGCTTTAAAATCATAGGAAAAGCAATTCTTTCATATTTTACTTTTTCATCAGAACTATCATATTTTATAATCTTTTTTATAATTGTTTCCAAATCATCATTTAATTTTGTATTAGAAAAAATATCTCCATATTTTGCACTATCAGCAGTAGGAATTGCACAAAGAGTGTTTTCGTCATAGTCAGAATTACAAAGTTTCAAAATACCTTCATCAAAGTTTTCATAAGGAGGTGGGTCTTGTATTCTATTAACTTCACTAGAAGCATAAATATAACTATTATTGTATCTACTAGAAGCAAGTTGAGAAGAATAAAATTTATAACCTTGATAATCATTAACAGCAAAATCTTTTTGAAAATGGCTAATTTCAAGAAAATTATCTTCCATTAAATCATAAAAAGCCTCTTCGTTTAGCCAACTTAACATTTCAAAATCGCCAGGTCTTGCCCCAAACCTATATTCTTTTATGGAAACATAACTAGAATCAACAAAACCAAAAACAAGTGTAGGAGATTTTCTTATATCAGTTCCATATAATCTAAAAAGAGAATTGAATCTAGAACTATATACATCTCTAAAATTAGTAATCAAATCGCCTAACTGTTCGCGAAAACCTTCATAACCATTAGGCTCTATTTTATTTGGGTAACAAAACCCCACATCAGCAGCCATTATTGCTTTTGAACTATCAGTTTGGACATCTACTTTCCAATAACCTGCTTCTTTATTTTCATTAACATGAAAATGAAATTCTTCTCCGTATTCGCTTAAATTATATACTTCCTCATCAACAGCACCACAGGCTAATCCTAAAGTAACAGGATAATCCTTTGTTCCTCCACCCAAATAAACAAAACCTATATCTTTAGCTACTAATTCTTCAAATTTTTGAGGTCCATCAATATTAGTGTATCCATTATTCAATATCCAAGGATGTACATTTTGTGAAACTAATGCTCCATTATAACTTGTTTTTACAATATTAAAACGACCAGCATTCTTTTCCGGATCTCCCTCTAATGCATCGCCAACATAAAGAGTGAATTTGGATAAAACAGGTAAAAGGTT
The DNA here is from genome assembly GCA_905236865.1 of Candidatus Rifleibacteriota bacterium. Classification (GTDB taxonomy): domain Bacteria; phylum Muiribacteriota; class Ozemobacteria; order Ozemobacterales; family Ozemobacteraceae; genus RUG334. The sequence goes on along the minus strand of CAJOQX010000049.1, from coordinate 1,269 downwards.
TGCTACAACTTTAAATTCAGAGCTAAAAGTATAATCCTCTGTTTTAGTTTTACCATCGGTGTGTTTATAAGAAATAGAAAAATTAAAATCAATTAAGCCTGTCTTTTCACATGCATAAGGTGGATTGGGTTTATTATCAACCAATATAGGTTTTACATTTTTAATCTTCCAAGTAATAGGACCTATCTCAACATTTTTTAAACCAGAAGTTTTTTTTAAGTTTTCAATTAACGTTTTTATAGCAGGATTTGGTATTTCAAAATTGCCTGTTTTACCCTCTATTTTATCATAAGGTAGACGAAGAACAGATTCCAAATCATTATTATTAGAAGTAAGAGATTTAACTTCGTTTTTCAAATTATGAACAGAAATCATTGCTAAAGAATTAGCTAATTCTCTTGCATACAATGTATCGCCTATTTTATTTGTTGAGAATTTTCTACTTACTGTTGTTTTAAAAAAAGAACCCAAAGTTAATGAAAGAACAACAAATATGCTGATTACAACCAGCGTAACATTGCCTTTTTTTGAAGATTTTTCTGTTAGTTGTGTCATGTTTAATTATTATTAATACCCCACTCCATACTAGGGTCAGAATTATATTCACCAATTTCAGAACTTACAGCTTCTTCAGCAGCATCTGCAACATCTTCGCTGTTTTCATTAGAAAAATCACCACTACCACCACCATGATCATCATCATTATTATTCAATGGAAAACCATTTTGGTCATATCTCGGTGTTTCACTATCGCTATCAGTATCAGTAGAAGAATCTTTACTAGAATCTAGTTCTTCATCTATTTTTTGATGTTCTTCTTCATGTTGCTGACCACTTCCATCTTTATTAGAACCATTAACTTGAGTAGGTTCATTATTACTATTATCCATATCAACTTCAGTTTGATTTTTATTGTCTATAGCGTTTACCTTATCTGCTGTTTTTCTTTCCTGAGAACTTGAACTACTATTATTGTTGAATTTTTCATTAACAGTTTTAGTTATGCCATTTTTTGAATTTTCAATTAATGTTGCTAATTTATTTTTTTCTTCGGTAACTTCGTTAGAAATTGGTTTATCTTTATCTCCATCTTCACTGTCATCTTCAGAATCTTTTAAAACTCCAAGAGTTCTTTTTATTTTTTTAACAAATTTAGTAAACCAAGAATCTTTTAGAGGAGGAACTTTAGAATGAGATGCAGTAGCATATAAATCTCTAACGCCATACGCTGTTGTCTCACCACCGACACCGTCTTCGCTATTGCCATTG
>CAJOQX010000048.1 GCA_905236865.1 Candidatus Rifleibacteriota bacterium | reverse complement strand
TTTTGAGTGAGCTTCTAATAATATTCAATTCCTCGTGTATTGTTTTTCCAGCTACGCATTTACGTCTATAGTTAATATATTCAGCTATTTTTTCAGTAGTCAGTTTGTTTGCAGGGGTATTTCCAAACCAGTCTTTGAGGTTTTTAGACATTGTTACGTATCGGTTAAATGTAGTTGTTTTGACTGTAGCCTGTTTATTTTCCAAAAATTTATTTATACAGTCAGAAACCGTAATTTCTTTAGCGTTGAAACTCATAGAATTTTTGGAAAGTTTCTTGTCTAATTCATCTGCCCTCTGTTTTGCTACTACTTTATCATCGGTCATAAGGGAACATTTGTGCTGTTTCCCTTTTTCATACCATTGGTAATAGTAAATACCGTTACATCTTTTAAAATAACTGCTCATAATAGTGATTTTCCTTTCTTGTATAAAACCGCCAAGCATAGCTTAGCATTTTTATGTTAGTTTCCTAAAAAACTAGATTATGTTAAACTAATAATGAGGTATTTATTCCCAACCGTGAAATCAGGAGTGAATTTGACAAGTTAATTAAAAGAAGCGAATAGAAAGAAGTTCTGAGGGCTTTACAAAATTTTGAAGATATGATTGTTATTAATATAATGAATGTAGGAAAAAGTTAAAATGATATTGTTCCATGCAAGTAAAGAAAAAGTTGAAAATCCTGAAATTAGGCAAACTAAATTTACAAAGGATTTTTCTTGGGGTTTTTATTGCACAAATAATTTTGAACAAGCTGTTAGGTGGGCTAATCGAGGTTTTGGCGAGCCAATAATAAATTATTATGAATATATTCCTAATTCTAGTTTAAAAATTCTTAAATTTGAAAAAATGACTGATGAATGGTTAGATTTTATCGCTTATTGTAGAAGTGGGAAAAAGCATAATTATGACATTGTTGAAGGACCTATGGCTAACGATACAGTATGGAATTATGTCAATGATTTTATAAATGGAAATATAGATAGAGAACAATTTTGGGTTTTAGCCAGATTTAAATATCCTACCCATCAGATAAGTTTTCATAATGAATTGGCTCTTAAATGTTTAAAATTTGAAAAATATGAGGTTGTTTATGACAGATAATAATCTTTTTTATGTTTGCTCTTTAATAGAATATATTGCCAGACAAACAAAAAATAAAAGAAAAGTTGTTGTTGACAGTCTAGGAATAGAGGGAATAAAAAAACAATTACATGATGCACCAGTTAATCATTGTTTGTCATTTGAACAAGTTGGTGAAGAAATAATTGACCATTATAAAATCACTACAGGTGACTTTGATACGATAACTAATTGTAAGTATAAAGTGCCTAGTTTTCAAGATATTGGAAAACTTTATGCTATTATAGTTGAAAATTCTTCAGAAAAGGGTGATTTCCCAACAGAGATAAAAAATTTATTTTCATCTTTTATTAGCGATGAAATATCTCGTTTTAATACCAATTTATATTACCAGAATCCAGATTTTTTAAGATGTTCGTATAAAGCAGGTTACTTGCTAGAATAAATAGTTGGTTTAACTACTTAAAATCATTTGTGTGTACAGTATTTCTTAGAAATACACATTTATCAACTTTTTGTGTACATTCTAAAAAAACATCTAAATACCTAATTCCCATTAGCCGATATATGACTTACAAAAAAAATAAATTTTTTTTTGAAAAAAAAAGTTGACATTGAAAACGTTTTAGATTATATTCACCTCATCAAAGTTAAGGGTGTAACGTTAAGTTTATTAACAAAGCACTCGGGGCAAAAGCCTAAACTAAGTTCTAAGGTTTACAGAGTAAGCTCGCCAAGAGTCAGAGGAAACAAGGCAACTCGCGATAGACTGGAAGCAGAAAAGTAAAAACAAAGAATAAAGAAAAAGGCGAAGCTCCAAAAAATTTTAAATATATATATTAGGAGTTCTATAATGAAGAACACTTCAATTTTTGCTTCTGCTGCTATGATACTTGCTACTGCAGCTATCGCTTCTGCAAATCCATTTTCTGATGTTCCAGCTTCACATTGGGCTTATGATGCTGTAAACAGCATGGCTGAAAAAGGTATCATCCAAGGTTTCCCAAATGGTACTTTCAAAGGCAACCAGAACGTAACTCGTTATCAGTTGGCTATGATTACCGCTAAGATGATTGCTAACGTTGAACAGATGGGTGGCAACGGTTCAGTTTCTAAGACTGACCTCCAGACTCTTGAAAAACTTACTGTTGAATTCGCAGACGAACTTGCTCTCCTTGGCGTTAAAGTAAC
>CAJOQX010000047.1 GCA_905236865.1 Candidatus Rifleibacteriota bacterium | reverse complement strand
TTTCAAAAATGACCTTTATAGTAATTATTTACCGACTTCTAAGCCGTAATTTTCTGGTATGTGGGTCTTGTCGTGCCACTCTTTAGCATTATTGCAAATATCTTTTAACTTTCTGTTAATTTCTGTTAGTCTTGCAATGGCAGCATTCATAAGAGGGAAATGTCCAAATTTAATTTTTTCAAGTTCTTTTACTTCTTCTTTCATCTCTATTTTTTTCAGCTCATTATTGTTGTGACTATGTTGCGATATTAAAGCATCGATATTTGCGTTTGTGATTTTCGACCACAAAATACTAAAACCAATTATAGCTGACAAAATGATTATAACGAAACCGTGAACGAAGAAATTGGTTGGAAGCCAATTTCCTGTAATCCAATCAGCTAATGAATGATACAACATTAAAGAGAAAAATATTACAGGAGCAAGATTAGCCAAAAACAGATAAAAATCCCACTTTTTTATTTTAAACAGATAAAAATTCCAGGTCAAGTTGGCTTCTTTTATTGCCAAATCTGCAATATCTATTTTGTTTTGTGAAATATTTACCAAAGCTTTTTCTGATTGTTGCAACAATCCAATATTAAAACCTTTATCATTAAGTATATCTTTTTCATTAGAATAACACTTTTGTATTTTATAATCTGAAATTATCCCGTCATTTAAGCGTTTATTCAAATCATCTTCGGTTTTATTTCTATATAAAAACTTTACAACATTGAAAAATGGAGACATAGCAAAAGTTGATTTCCCGCAGATAGCATTACAAAAATGGTGAATATAAGAATTCTTTATTTCTTCAGATACATGAACATCATTTGTAAATTCATTTAATCTTTCATCATATTTTTCATCTAGTTGATTATTAATTTTTGTCAGTTCATCTATTTGTTCTTGTAACTGATTAATAATTGTATTTCCGTTGTTAGAATCTGACAGTCTGACAAAAGCATTTAGCTTCTCTTTATCGTGAACAGCCTCAGTATTTTCTCTTGTTTTATTTTTTAATAGCATATTTTTAAAAGTTAAAAATTCTTCATCTTTATTTTTCTCCCTACCATTGAAAAAGAAAATATATTTTGAAAAATCACAGGTTGCTTTCCTATCATCCAATTCCTTATTAAAAGTCGATTTTAAAAGTTCAATGAATTGAGTTTTAAATTCAGTTCTTTCTTCTTCTGAATTAAATTTATCTGATTTGTTTACAATAAAATACCAAAGTTTTTTCCCTGACCATTTTTTTAAATAATTGAAATTACATTTATTTTTCATTTTTTCAGGGTCAGTTACGTAAACAACTATATCAGAAACGTTGACCGCTTCGCTTGCCAATTTTTTATTATATAAGTTATCTGAATCGGTATCTGGAGTATCAATAATCATAAGACCATCTATAGAAAATATTTCATCTATAAATATCAAATCTTCGGAATTTATCGTTGGAGCCCAACATGACTGACTTTTTTCACAACTTATTATAAGTTTTTGAGTAAATGCCCTTTCACTGTCTGAAGAAGGTGAAAGGTCTTTCACACCATGCAATGCACTGAAAAGGTATGATTTTCCTACTCCAGTTCCACCTAATAATGTAATGATAAGTGGCTTATTCGAAGCTTGTTCTTGTTGAAGCATTTCGACAGCATTTTTTAATTTAAAAGAAAGCTCGCTTGTAATATCGTTATCTATGTCAGAAATCAGCTTATTAAGCTTTTCAGATCTGTGTTCTAGTTGTTCTTTAATGAATTCTTTCATGAATTAACCTCCATTATTCTAGTATTTCTTGTAGTTTTATACAAGCTTCTTTTGACTTAGATATATGAGATAAACATTTTTCAATGTTTTCTCTGCTCATACAATACTTTAGAATATTTGGCTCAATTAGTTTTTTCATTAAAAATTCCTCGCATGATTTAATGGCTCCCTTTTTCCAAAGGTCTTGAGCTTCTTTTGCTATATTGCCTAATCCAACCGCAACATAAATTTGCATTAAATAATCGGTTAACGCACCTGTTATTGCTGGGCATGCACCTACAAGTGTAATAAGACCCAATTCACCCATACCACCATCTACAAAATAATCCAAAATAATTAGCAAAATTCCTAAAGGAAGAAGAATATCTCCGCCAACTTTATTGATAATTTCGAGCCAATCGAATTTGGTTCTTGTAGAAAGCCATCTCCCTATACAAACAAATAAATCATAGGTTTTCGTAAATGGAAATGAAGCTATAATTTTTAATTTAGAAGCGAAACTATTATCTCTTTCAATTATACCATAAGGAAGCTTATTTTCGTTTTCTAATTTAGCATTGTTTTCTCGTTGAGCTTGTATATCTTTCTGCTCATTTATCCATTTAGTAATTTTTGCACGAACTTCATCTTTCCATTCACCTAAATGAGGTGGTTCTGACGACATAAACTCATCAATTAATTTATTTCTTTCCGTTACTTGTAAATTTAATTTTGTTGGGGCATTTCTATTTAAACCAATTTCCTTCAGACAATTATCTGCTTCTTCTTCAAATTTAGCTTGTATATTGTTTTTACTTACTTTAATAGGTTGTTTATTAAATAATCCAACAAATGAATTCTTCGCATTTTTTAGTTTTCCTGATAAAAACAAAAATCCTTTACTAAAAAATTTTTCTATTTCTCTAATTATTGGGGATTGAGATTTGTTCAATTCTTCCCTTAATATCGTCAACACATAAGGAACAGGCCAAGATTTGTCAAAGCCACATATATTCTCGGTAGTATGAGTTACAATATCATCAACATCTTTAAGAAATTGTTGCTGGTTTTTGACTATTGGTTCTAAATCTTTGCAATGTTGTAAAGCCTGTTCGCGAGAATATCGCATTTTATTAAATTTTGATTCAAATATTGTTTCAACAGCACCAGTGAAAATTATTTGGTTGAATTCTTCATTGCAGTTTTCAAGCTTATATATCTGTATTTTTTTCTCTGGAATTATGTTTTTATATGGACTATAATAAAAAGGACAAGAAGCAAGTAATTCAGCAAGACTTTTCCCATCGGCATTTTTTGTATTTTTGAACTCATCTTTTTTTGAAACAACATCTAATAGATTATTCCTTATTTCTTCAGCGCAACCTTTAAAATCGTCATCTTCTGGAGCGACCTGAGTAAGCAAATAAACAAAACTTCCAGCTTTACTTAAAACTTCTTTCAGAATGTCTATTGTTGACTGGTTTCGATAAGCAGTGACAGAAACAGTAAAAATAACAGTATCTGCACGACTTATACCAAGTTTAGCCATTTCCCAATTTGTATCAAAGATTGAGTTGAAATCAGGCAAATCGATTAAGACTACATTTACTGGATTATTTTCATTTTCTAGCTTATATGAGCTTACAAAAAGACGGTTAATTGGTTCATCTTCTTTTATAACATCATCAGAAGACTTAAAAAGCTTTAGTTCAAAATTTGGGAAAATATTTTCAGCATCAGAAATCAACTTATTGTCAGAATTTTCATAGTTTAATTCGTTCGGAATAATAGCAAGAGAGGACATAGTAGAAATATTAAAGCCTGTAGGCACATTAAAACCACTAATGTGTTTAAACATCGTGCTTTTGCCTGATTTTGCAGGTCCGCAAAAAGCCACAGTCTGAACAGGCTTGCCATTTATTTGTTTAACTTCTAAAGGAATCTTCTTTAAAGAATCATTTGTTTTTTCTATATTAGAAGATATTTCATCTATGTTTTCTTCAGGTTTACTATTACCATCTTTATTGACTTCTCTAAAATCTTTAACAGTATTTATAATCTCTGGCAATTCTGCTAAAAGGGTATTGACGTACTCTTTAGATTTATTCAGTGTTCTATCAAGCTGGCTCATTTTAATTTCTCCTTATGAAGCACTTCATTTATATTTGTAGAATTAAACTAGATTCTCTAGCAATAATTTTTTGTAATTATAAATAATCACAGTATAAATAGCAATTTTTAGTTGTTATTGTAGTTGGTTTTTATTGTTTTTATAGTAGTTAAAAAATTAGTTACATTTATTATATCAATTGAATGGTGAATTGTCCTAAAGGCTCTCCTGGAGGAGAGCTGTCAGACAAATGTCTGACTGAGAGGTGAAGTAGTTCGTAGTAAAACTAGTTTTTTGAAATAAACTATAATCAACAGGCAATAATTTTATGCTCGTGACGATGTTTACACCATAGAAATCAAGTTGACTCTGAATTCATTCACCACTCCGTCTGCTTTCAGCAGACACCTCTCCTCAGAGACTGTCTAAAAACTAGCTTTTTACTCTGAAATTAGTTTTGCCCAATTATTTTAAAATCCCCCTTAGTCCCCCTTTACG
>CAJOQX010000046.1 GCA_905236865.1 Candidatus Rifleibacteriota bacterium | reverse complement strand
TCTATTATATTGTTCTATAGTTATCTTCATATACTTATTATACGATAAATAGAAGCAATATGTCAATTAGTGTGAACAGATTCTAATATAATTGTTTTTACTAGTTGGAAATTATTGTTTTTGTTGCATATAAAATATAAAAACAAAATGTACACAAAAAGAAATAAAAAAGCTTGAATTTATTTAAGTGAAGTGATATTATAATTGCTCCTAAATGAACAAATTATTATTCATTAGTTAACGAAAGGTGAAATTATCATGGCTAATACAAAATCAGCAGCTAAGAATGCTCGTCAAGCAGTTCGTCGTCATGCAGTTCGCGTTCAGGTTAAATCTGAACTTAAAACCGTTCGCAAAAATACTTTAGCTTTGGCTGAAAACGCTCAAGGCGAAGAAGTAGCAAAAGCAACAAGCTATGCAGTAAAGAAATACGCAAAAGCAGCTTCCAATGGTTATATTCACCCAAAGACCGCTGCTAGAAAAATCAGCCGTCTAATGAAGGCTGTCAACAGACTTCAGAAATAATATCCAGCTTTAACTTATTACTTTCTGGTTTATTAAAACTGATATACTGTTAGCCATTTTACCGAGAGTGTGCTTATGTATGCTCTCGGTTTATGGTTTTTAGGAGATAAAAAATGAAAAAAGCCATATATTTAAAAGAACTGAATACTGTGCAGGTAGAAGCTTTATTAAAGCGTAAAGCTCCTTTGTTTATTCCGATGGGCACTTTAGAACCACATGGAAGACATCTTCCTGTTGGAACAGATACGTTATGTGCAGAAAAAGTAGCAGAACATCTAAGTGTAGCTTTCGATGGTGTTGTTGCTCCATCTTTAGAATATGGTTTGACAAATGTTTTTCTCCAAACTTCTCCGTCAAGCTTTTTCCCTGTTGACTTATATAGAACATTTATAGGAGAGATAGTAAAACATTTTTACAAGCATGGTTTTCAAAAGATTATAATTATAAATGGTCATGGTGGCAATCAAGAAGCTTTGAAATATATACTAAGAAATATTACTCGTGAAGCTCCTATGGCTTTGACCATTATCAACTGGTGGATATTTGCTTCAAAATTTGTCGAAGAAGTTTATAATACGAGACCTGGTGGTCATGCCGCAGTAGAAGAAACAGCGGCTATTCTTTATGCTCGCCCAGATTTAGTAGCAAAAGAAAACTACAATTCTGAAGAAGATGATTGTGTTCCAAACGATGCCTTTTGGATGTTTCCTCCTACAGGAGAAGTTTTATTAGAAGAAGAAGGGCAAGGTCAGCCATGCTTTGACAAAGAAAAAGCTGATGTTTATATGAAAAAAGTTCTTAAAGGGATAGAAGATAGATTAAGAAAGTGGTTTTCTTCATTTAGCCGTTTACAAGGAGGATTGAGACCATAATGGAATTAATGACTCAAACTTTAGTTGCTACATCAACTCTTATTGCTTCTATTTCTCCAGATATTGCAAATGCAACTTCTACAGTAAGTGCTTCAGCAACTGTTGCCGTTAAAGAAGCCTCACCTTGGTTTAGCTATATCATAGATATTTTTCTAGTTGCTCTTTTTCTTTTTATTTGGATATTTGTAAAACCAGAACAGCCACAAGAAGAAGAATTAACCGAAGAAGAAAAACCAAATCCTTTAGAACAGGTTTTACGCACAGACCCAGTTGAAGACGAAACGAAAAAAGAAGAAGAAGAAAAGAAATAAAATACAAAATCTAAAGATTAGTTTTTATTGTAAAATTTATTATAAATATTGATTAGCAAACTGCCGATATTTCTAGTGGAAAATATATAATTTGGAAAAGAAATAATGGCAGCAACAAAATCTATTTACAGAAGCATTATATCAGTTATTATCACAGCTTTTCTAGTGATAATAACTAATCAATCTCTATTTGCTCAAGCTCAGGTAAGAATAAAAGATATTTCTATGATGAGCGGAAACCGTGAATATCAAGTAATAGGTTATGGCTTAGTTACTGGTCTTAACGGTACTGGCGATAAAGGTGAAATGAGCACAGAAATGATGCGTGGAATGTTACAAAATATGGGAATGGAAGTAAATTCTTCACAAATCGTTTCTAAAAATGCTGCTGCTGTCGTTGTTACAGGTATGCTCCCTTCTTATGGCAGACCAGGAGAAAGTTTTGACATTACAATTAGTTCAATCGGCGATTCAAAAAGTTTGATGGGTGGTGTTTTATTGCCTACTCTGTTAAAAGGTGGCGATGGACAAGTTTACGCCGTAGCTCAAGGAAATGTTTCTATTGGCGGTTTTGAAGCCACTACAGGTGGTGGCAACCGTGGAGTTCAGAAAAACCATCTTACAGTCGGCTATATAACTGGCGGTGCAATAATGGAACGTGGCGTAGAAGATAGATTTGCAAGATCTGGTAAATTCAGTATTCTTTTACAAGAAAAAGATGCTGTTTTAACAAGAAAAGTTAAAGAAGCTGTTGATCGCCGTTATGGAGCTGGTTGGGCAACTATTACTAATCCTGGTCAAATTGAGGTAACAGTTCCAAAAAGTATGTCTGATGACCCTGTGAGCTTTGCAGCAAATATTGAAAATCTCACACTAACTATTGATGAACCAAACAGAGTAGTAATAAACGAAAGAACTGGAACAGTCATAGTTGGCAACAATGTTAGAATTAGCAAAGTTGTTATTTCCCACAATGGAATAAGAATAGCCGTTGATGAAAACAACAATAATGGCGGTGGGAGAAACAGAAACGAAAAACAAGCTTCTATGGTAGAAGTCCAAGGCGAAACTACAGTAAACGATTTAGTCGAAGCTTTAAATGCTGTTGGAGCTACTCCAAAAGATTTAATTGCAATATTTGAAGCAATCAACGCCGCTGGTGCTCTTCACGGTGAACTCAAATTAATGTGAGAATCAATAATTAACTTCAATTCTCTGCTCTGCAAGCTTATCTAAGAATTGTTTTATAAAATCCTTGTTCGGTATTCCATTTATTTACCACAGCAATTTCTAGAACAACTACAAAACCAAATTACAGCTCTTTTTCCTGTTCCAAAATTTCTGCAATTATCTATCTAACAAACAACTTTTATAATTTACAATTGCAAAGGTAACTGATCTGCCAAACTTTGGTCTAATATTTCACCTCTGAACCATGGAGGACAGTTCTTTGAAGTTCTTAAACTTACAAAAGCCTTGACTATTTCAGGATCAAACTGTGTTCCAGAACAACGTTTGACTTCTTCTGTAGCTTCATCGAAAGTAAGAGGCTTACGATAAGGTCTGCAAGAAGTTATTGCGTCAAAAGAATCTGCAACACAAATTATTCTAGCTCCAAGAGGTATTTCTTCACCTGCAAGTTTGTCGGGATAGCCCTTTCCGTCAAAACGTTCATGATGATGCTTGATAATTTCGCAAACAGAATGTAAAAATTCGATAGAATTAAGAATACCAGCACCTATATAAGGATGTGATTTTATTGTTTCAAATTCATCATCTGTCAATCTGCCAGGTTTAAGCAAAATCTTTTCAGAAATACCAATTTTACCGACATCGTGAAGCAATGAAGCATGGCGTATTGTATCTACTTCTGATTTAGGTAGATTCATTTCTAGTGCTATACCAACACTTAAATCAGTAACACGTCTTGAATGACCGTGAGTATAGCTGTCTTTAGCATCTATAGCTGCGGCTAATGAACGTATAGTTTCAAGATACACATTCAAAAGATTGTGGTAAAGTCTTGCGTTTTCGATAGCAATAGAAGCCTGAGAAGCTAAAGTTTCAAGCAAATCTAGATTTTCAGCAGTAAAGGGACCTTTTTTATCAGACCTTCTTTCACAGTTAATAACACCAATAAGATTGTCTTTATTAACAAGTGGGGCTGACATCAAAGTAAGATTTCTTGCTGAGAACTGACCAAAATCCTGATATTCCTTACTTGATCCTGTGTCATCAAGTCTTATAGGTTTATGAGTAGCAGCGGCTTTACCTGCAATACCTTCCCCTACCCTCATTCTAAAGTCTTTTATAGAATCATCATCAAAACCACGATATACTTCTACATACAATTCATTAGTGGAATCATCATAAAGCATAAGACTTGCACAGTCTGCTTCTGTGATTCTTGTAGTCATATCTATGAAATAATTCAAAACAGAGTCTAAATCAAGTGACGAGTTAATTGCTTTTCCAAGTTCTTGAATTAAACTTAGTTCTGCAACTTGCATATCCGTTTTTTCATGCAAACTTGCATTTGCAATAGCTTGAGAAATCTGACCAGATATACCCTGTAACAAATTCAAGTCATCTTCAAGAAAAGCGTCACCGTTTCTTTTGTTATTAACATTCAAAACGCCTAAAAGCTTGTTTTCATGGAGCAATATAGGAACAGAAAGCACAGAGCGTGTCTTGTAATCCAATCTTCCCTGACGATTAGAAAATCTAGAATCTTTAGAAATATCTTTTAAAAGAACAGGTTTTTTATTTAATGCTACCCAACCTGCAATGCCGTCACCTGGCTTAACTTCTATACGTCCAACCATATTGCTTGGTAAACCAATTGCGGCATCTAATGTCAAAATCTTCTTTGTTGGGTTATAAGCCATCAAAGAGCAGTTTTCAACATCCATAACCTCTTGAACTTGCTGTAAAATAGTTTCAAAAAGTTTAGAAATATTCAATGTCTTTGATACAGAAGAACCTACTTTATAAAGAGTAGATAGATAATCCAACTTGCGTCTTGAATCATTGAAAAGTCTTTCATTTTCAAAGTGAGATGTTATAATACGCCCAATAGTATTAAGCAAATCTTGATCAGATTCAGTAATCATCTTTGGATGGTCACAATGATAAATTGCCAAAGATCCAACAAAACGGTTATCAGCCGTAATTAAAGGAACTATCATCATTGACTTTGCAAATTGATCCAAAAAATTTACATGAACAATAGTTTCATCATGAACAGCATCAGCAATAAGTAATGTTTTCTTGTTCGCAGCAACCCAACCATGATAGCCTTTTCCTATAGGTATAGTAAGGTGATCTAATTCTTCAGGCAAACCGTTTTGAGCATACATCGTAAGTTCTTCAAGATCTGAATTAAAAAGCATAAGAGAAGAAGCATCGCTATTAGTAGCTTCACGAGCTTCTTTCAGCATCTGATTATATCCTTCTTTATCTAATGAACGAACAGAAAGCTTTTCAGATATACTAAATACTTTTGTAAGTTCTTTTAACTTTTGATTTGAATCAGCTAAAAGTCTTGAATTTTCAATTACTTTTGAAACCATTGATGCCAAAGTATTCAAAGAAACTTCATCTGTTGAAGAAAAAGCACTAATTTCATTGGAATCAACCACTATAACCCCAACAAGATTATTTCCGATAAGCAAAGGCATCGCCATTTCAGAATAAATAGATTCTGGTGATTCAATATATCTTGAATCTAACAAAACATTAGGCACATTTAGAAATTCCTTATGTTCTGCAACCCAACCAGAAATACCTTGTCCTATCTGAATTCTGAGTTTTTTTACTTCGTGCGGATAACGTCCTCTTGCCGCAACAACTTCAAGACAATCGCTTTCTTCTTTACATAAAAGCAATGAACCACTTGTTGCACCAGTAATTTCAATAGCTATATCAATAACAAATTCTAGAAGATTTTGAAAATCTATCGAAGAATTCATTACATTGGAAGCATGCTCTAAAACAGAAAGTATTTTTTCTTTTCTTGCTAATGTATTTTTTTCAGCAGCAAGACTAGCCATCTGGTCAAAAAAAGATATAACAGATTCTTCTGTTCCTTCCAACAATTCATCAGTAATTTCATGGATTTCATTATTAGGTTCGTGTTCAGAACCTATTTTAAAGAAAGGACCTATAAGTACAGCCCCAAAAGCAGCTCCCTTATGTGCAAGTTTCATAACTTTTAGAAAAGAGCCATCGGGTCTTTCTAGTAATTCAGACGTAGGATAATCAACTATTTCAGTTGCATCTGTAAGTCCTGGCAATATTTTTTCTATATCTCCGATTACTATGTCGCCACGTTCGTTAAAAGGGGTTATATGAAGTCGGCTAATTTTATACATACGGCTAATAAAACTTTTTAGCCGTTCTCTATCACAGACTTCTTCTAAAAATATTTTTTTGACCATAAAATGACTTCCTGCTTGTACCAACTGAACTAAAGAAAGTTCAGTTGGTTTGATTTACTACAGAATATTATTTCACAACGATAACTGAATTTTTACCTTCGTATTTATTGTTTACAGTTGTTTCACATTTGCTGTCTACAACCCAGTCAGTATCATCAACAACGAACTGATATTCATAAGTGCCAGGTTCTAGCTGTTTAGAACATTTCCAAACATTGTTTTCTTTTACCATTGGGTCTGCGTCTTTGTTCCAATTGTTAAAAGATCCAACTAATGCAACTTTTGTAGCTTTTTCATTTTCAAATTCAAAAGTTACCTTATTCTGATTTTTTTTTTCGCTATTTTCTTCGCATTCAGCACAGTTTTTATCTGCACATTCAGCACAGGCTGTTTTTTCTTCTACTGGTTCAGCTTTTGCTTCTTCTTTACATTCGTTGCAGTTTTTTTCAGAACATTCAGCACATTCTTTTTTTTCGCTGTTTTCATTGTTCTTTCTGTTTTCTGCTTCCCATTGTTCTTCTTCTTCAAAGCTATGTTCACGACCTACAATATAACCAACACCAAATACAGCTGCCATTACAAATAGCTTCCAAACAAAACGTAAAAACTTCATTATTTTACCTCCGTAAAATTTTCTTTCAACTTATTTTATAACCCTAACTTGAGCATACTGCAAGAGTAATGTTTTTTTACCTACTTTTTCAAAGTTTATCGTCATCTTAAACTCATCTAAGGTTGAGCCAGATGTTTCTAAAACTTTTCCTAAACCAAAAACATTATGAATTACAGAAACTCCTTCTTTTATATTTACCATAGTTCCCTGCTCCGTGTCACCTTTTATTGTTTCAGTAGTTTTTGGAGATTCTACCCATTTAGCTTTAGCATTGAATGTAAAAGGATTTCCGTTAAAACCTGATGGTTTTTTACCCCAAGAATTTGAATTATTTAAAGAAGAATAAACTTTTTTAGGACTATTATTTCCAAATTTAGTCACCATTCCACCAGAAGAATAGCCTGTTTCTATATTATGACGCAACTCTATAGGAATTTCGCTAACAAACCTTGAAGTAAGAGAAGAATCCCACTGTCCAAATCTCATTCTTCGAGAAGCTGCCGTGAGATAAAGCAAATCTTTTGCCCTGGTAATACCAACATAAGCCAGTCTTCTTTCTTCTTCTAATTCTTCAGGAGAGGATTCAGAACGAGTATGCGGAAAAATACCATCTTCCATAGCAAGCATAAAGACTATTGGAAATTCTAATCCCTTTGCATTGTGGAAAGTCATAAGATGAACCCTATGAGCTTTTTCGTCAACATCGTCTGCATCAGCATGAAGAGCCACATTAGCAAGATAGTCATGCAATTTCAAATTTGGATTGTCTATTTCTTGGTATCTAATGTCGGAAACAAGCGATTCAACATTACCTTTTCTGTCTTCTGAAGTTTCTGGATCATCTTTATTAAGATAATCAAAGTAATTTATTTCATCTATGATAGTTTTACACAAATCGTGAACATTCATTTCTGAAGACTTTTCCATAAAACCCATCATATTTTTAAAGAAAGTTCCAACTTTTGAATTAGGTAGTTCTTCTGCTTCTAGGGCAACTCCGTCCCAAAGATTACCTGCTCCTTTTGCATATAGTTTCTCGATACTTGAATTGCCAATTCCCCTTTTAGGCGTATTAATAATGCGTTCTAAGGAAATAGAATCAGCAGGATTATCAATTACACGAAGGTAAGCAAGAATATCTTTAACTTCTCTTCTATCAAAAAACTTTGTTCCGCCTGTAACATCATAAGGGATTCCTTCTCGTTGCAAAGCTTGTTCTGTTGTTCTAGACAAGCTATTCATTCTATAAAGCAAAGCTATATCGCCAAAATTTCGACCATTATCAATCAACCGTTTTATTTCTTTAGCTATCCAATTTGCTTCTTCACGATCATCTGTTGCCCTATAAAATTTGATAAGCTCTCCGCCGCTTTTATCAGTCCAAAGACGTTTTGGATGAACTGAATTGTTATTAGAAATAACATCGCTTGCCGCATCAAGAATAATCTGTGTAGAACGATAGTTCTGTTCTAGTTTAACCACTTTGGCTCCTGGAAAATCGTTCGAAAATTCTTGAATGTTACGAATTGTAGCACCACGCCAGCTATAAATAGACTGGTCTTCATCGCCAACAACGCAGAGATTCCTTGTTTTGGAAGACAACAGTCTTATTAACCTATATTGAGCCTGATTTGTATCTTGATATTCATCAACAAGAAAATATGAGTACTCATTTTGCAAACGTTCAAGCAATTCAGGATTATCATTAAGAATATAGAAAGCCTTGAAAATCAAATCATCAAAATCAAGAGCGTTGTTCTTTTTTAAAGCTGCTTGATAAGCTTCATAAGCCTTTTGAATAGCTATATCAGTAGGATTTACTCCATTTTCGCAAGTTTCAAAATAACTTTCTGGTCCAACTAACTCGTTTTTAGCTTTAGATATAGCTCCTAAGCATAATGCTGGTGAAAAAGTTTTAGTATCAAATTTTAATTCTTTCAAAGTGTTTTTCATTAATTTTTCACTGTCAGACTGGTCATAAATAGTAAAACCATTGTCAAAACCAGCATATTTGCTCCATCTTCTTAAAAGACGGCAACATAAAGCATGAAAAGTAGTAAGAGTTACTGCTGAAGCCCCCATTACAAGACCAGACACACGTTCTTTCATTTCCTTTGCAGCTTTATTAGTGAAAGTCACAGCAAGAATCTGAGATGGATCAACATGACAAGCTTCTATAAGATAGGCTATTCTAACCGTAAGCATACGAGTTTTTCCAGAACCAGCCCCTGCAACTACAAGAAGCGGACCTTCTGTAATCTGAACAGCTTCACGCTGTCTATCATTTAATTTTTCTAAAGTAGCTTCAATTGAACTAACCAAAGTTTTTTCCTTTCTATATATAGCTAGGTTTTGGACGACCTGTTTTAGTATAGCACATCAAGACCCATTGTTCTGCAATAAAGTTATGTAGCTCTCTCACCTGTAAATCATAGAGGAACCCTTTATAATCAAATAATTCTATTTTTTGAACCACCTGTTCCTCTACCGTTCCTTTTTTATTCATTATTGGAACAAGCATACCTCGCTTTAAATGTGAAGCAGGCATTATTTCGTAAGGATTATTTTTCGTTAGCTGAATAGTTTTTATAATTTCATAATCATTCAGATTGGAAAGTGTTTTAACATAAAGCTCTGCTTCTTCCATATCTTCTTTGGTTTGGTCTACATACCACAAACCATGTTCTATCCGTTGCTTTTTTGCAGCTTTAATCTCTTTACGATTAGGATCTACTATATCTTGAATTTGAATTAAATGTGGATAATGCCCACTAGTAGCCTTTTCTTTTCCCCCAAAAATATTAAATCGAACCGAATTACTTCTTGGATTTTCCAAATCAGAATATTTTAAAATACAGTGCGGAAATTCAATAAACATATTAGAATCTTTAAGAAGCTCTTTTGCCCCAATAGGCGTATCTAAACTATTATAAAGTTCTTTGATTAACTTATCAGTAAGATTAGAATTCTTATATCCACCATCAAAAGGAACATCTGGCAAGCCATATTTTGCCATTGCCAACTTATGAATAAAAGTTGAGTTTGTTAAGTTTGGCGTATTCTCAATAATCCAGATTTTATCAACAGCATGCTTTCGTCCTTCAGCTGTATGATTAGACCTAACCATATCTATAGCTTCCGCTGCAACATCAGAACTTAAACCGATTCTATAGCCCAAAGAAGAGCGTTCATGCAAATATAGACTATACATTTTTATAGACGGATTAAATCTTCCAAAACAAAGTTGGTCAGGAGTACAACGCAAAACAGCACCACGAGCAGTTGTTATTTGTAACAATGGAGTTTGAGCTACATTATCAAAAATAACATCTTCAACAAAAGCATCGCTAGTTTCTCCCCAACCTGCCGCAGCAATAATAGGGCAACCATTCCTAACTTCTTTTATTGGAAGCGTGGTTATATCACATTGAATTATAGTATCAGACGGAAGCATTTTTTATCCTGTTATATTTTGAGATATGATATAACAAATATCCTTTGTAGGGCAAGAGTAGAAGTTAAATAATTACTCTTATAATAGAAAACAAATATTTTTATTCTAAGAATAAATTTTCTTGTAATTAATCATAAGGTATGGTAATTATAGCTATATTAGTTTAATGAGATGAGGCTAAAATATGTTAAAAAAACTTATAGCTATAGCTTTTTTATTAGTTATTGCAAATCAAGGTGTTTCTTATGCAGAAGTTACTCCACTTCAACAAAAAGTTAGAAGTATTTTTACGCAGATAAAGAACAATCAACAAGAAGAAAAAACCGTATATCATCAAGAAGGCACTGTAGTAGACAAGGTTCAGTATATCGAAGCTGTTCCAGCAAACGATGAACAAGACACAAATAATATTGTCGCTGCTGATCAAGAACAAGAAGATGAAGAAGTATACGAAAACGAATCAAACGAAATCGTTGTTACTACTCCAAAAACAAATTATGTAAAAGATGATGATGAAAAAGACGATGCAAAAACTGCAGCAGAAGCTTATTCAAAAGATAGAACAGCTAAAATTAATAAAAAATGGAGCATTGAAGCTCTTGGTTGGAATACAGAGCTTACTGGTCACGTTGCTGTAGCAGATAATGAAAATCTTTTAGCTCAAGCTGGTGCTAACGCTAGAATCGATCTTGAAAATGATACTTCTTTAGATAAAAAGAAAGTTCCTGGTTTCAAACTTGCTTATAATAACGGTGGCAGATCTTCTGTAGAATTTAACTATGCTAAGATTGACCAAGATGGAAATCTTAATGTTGGTATCCAAAGAGAATTCAAAGGTAAAATTTACGGTGCAGCTGGTACTGCAAATTTTGAAATTAACAATACAATGTTTGATTTGCTTTGGAAATATAGATTCAGCCACAATGTTGAAGAATCTGGCAGAGAAAAAAGTTATGTTGCTGGTTTGTTAGGTGTTAAGGCTTCTAAAATGGAATTTACATTTGATGGTCAAGCTACTATAGCTGGTGCTGGTGCTGGTCCTGCCGCTCCTGCTCAGCAATATCATGAAGATGAAAACGAAACAATTCCTGTTCCATATATTGGTGTTGAAGCTGGTACTTACTTAAGTGACAATCTTTATCTTAAAGGTTATATCCGTTATTTAAAACTCAACAATGTCAAAGACTATGATGCAGAACATGCTGATTATGATATTTCTCTTTCTTATAAGTTAAGCAACAAAGATGGCAATCAGGATATTTTCTTTGATGTTGGTTATCGTCAGATTTCTTATGATGTCGAAGGCGACGGTAAAGATGTTGAACTTAAATATAAAGGGCCTTATTTCGGCTTAGAATTCCAGTTCTAATATGCAATAAATACATATTTTTCATATAAATACTCCAAAATATAAGCCTCCAGAAGC
>CAJOQX010000045.1 GCA_905236865.1 Candidatus Rifleibacteriota bacterium | reverse complement strand
GCACGTTTTTCTATTTCGTAAAGGTCGCCCTTTTCTGCGAAAATAGCCCCTTTTGTATATGTAGAACCTATGTCTATGCAGATGTATCTTTTAGTTTCCATAATGTCTTAGCATCAAACTTTCTATTTTTTCTATTTAAATTATAACTATAAATTTATTGTAGTTGTTTTTTATATAAAAACAAATATTTTTTATCATATATTTGTTATGTTGTAAATAGTAGTTATAGCTCTCTCAATCATCAACTCTCAATTTTTCAATTCTTTTACTCATCTGCTTAAACAGCTCATCAGACTTCATTTTATGACCAATAATTCGCTCCCAAACATCTGGAGTTTCCATACAGATATAAACAACCGCATTAGGGAAACGCTTCAAAGCTTCATTTCTAATAAAAGTATACAATTCTTCACGCAAAGGTCGAAAATATCTTATTTTACCGTCTGAACAACCGTAAAACTCTTCTGCAAAAATGCCTGTATTTGGGTGATAAAGTTCAACATATTCCTGAAAACCTTTTGGAAACCTGAAAGTTCCCATAGAAATCCAACCTATTTCAATTCCGTCAAGATACTTTTCCATCATATCAAATACTTCTAAATATTTGTTTTTCCAGTCTTTTACAGGAATTATAGGTTCAATGTGAAAAGCTATATTACAGTTAGTCGCTTTTGCAACATCTCTTGCAGCAATCAGTCTTTCTTCAATACTTGCTGTTTTATGTTCTAAAGCATTGGCTGATTCTATTGTATTCAAAGAATATGCCATAGTGAGATTTTTGGCATTTTTATATTTTAAAATTGGCTCAATGTAAGCACATTTAGTTTTTACTTCAACTGTAAAATTGGGCATATCGCTAGTCCATTCGATAATAGCTTGATTCAAAGGGTAAATCTCTTCAAATCCCATTGGGTCGCCAAAATGTCCTGTTCCTAATCTTATTGCACCTCTGACATTATGTCGAAGCTGTTCTATTTCTTTTCGACAATCATCAAAATTAACATATAAAGTAGCATCTCCAGTCCTTTGATAATTCTGAACAATACAATACTCACATTCAAAAGGGCAACCAAAACCCCATTCGACCACCCAATAACCGCACCAAGTTTTTTCACAGCGACAAGGGCAAACCTTAATGAACTTTCCTTTATTCTTTGTCAGCAACAGCCCATTTCCTGGGTGCAACTCGCCATCTACTATATGCTCATTTTTAAAATCAATCTTGCTCTTAATGCTTAAAACAAGTGGGTCATCAACAACTTCTCTGCCAATATAAAGATTTTCGTAATAGAGCCTGTTCACAGTTCTTCTACCTCATCAAACAACAGCTTTAAAGCCTCTTTTGTTTTGTCTAGTTTTTCAAGTTCAAATCTGTTTAAATTCAAGCTTAAAGATACGCCTGACTGCTCAAAAGTCGAGTCAATTCGTATGTTTAAAGAATTTGGCAAATCAATTTTTTTCAAAGCCTTTTCGTATTTTTCATAAGCTTTGGTTCTTCTTGGCTGTGCTATTTTTTGCATTTTGGGAAGAATTTCAACAGTCTTTTCTGCTTTAATGGAGTCTGGCAATTCATTACGTCTTTGAGCCTGTCTTAAAAAAGAAGCAATACTTCGCTTTTCACTAACCGTGCCCTGCATAACTAGCAAATCTGAAGCATATCTTTCTATGTCTTTTCCTAAATGTCCTAACTCACGCCAAATATTAGCTGGCAACTGATATTGAAAAAGCTCTGGCGACTTTTCTAAAAGAGTTGCCATATATTTTAGAGCAAAAACCATTTGAGGTGAATTTGAATAACCAGCTTTTTTACAAATATTGCTAACTTCTTTGTCTGAAAGATTTTTAGTTAAAATAGCAACTTGATTTATGTCAAATTCTCTATCATTTAACTCAAATAGAAGCTCAACAGGATTACCTTCGGTATACACAACAGGAACTTTGTTTATTCCTAAAGTTTTACATATTTTTATTCTTTTATGTCCATCGCAAAGAATATTATCGGAAACAACGACAGGTGCAATTATTCCGTGAGTTTTTATACTTTCAAAAAGCTCATTCTTATAGCTTATAAAATCTTCATTTATAAGTAATTTTAAACTATTTACATCTATCATTTTCTAATTTCTCCAGATTATAACAAAATCGTCATTGCAAACCGTAAATGTGGTAAATCAATATTCTTGTGATGAGTTTGTAGAATTAAATCATAGTTATTAGATTTTCAGAATTTTTTAGATTTGGTCTGATTATTGTGTAGTCATTAATTTCAAATGTTTTACACATCTGTTCTAGTAAAGCTTCACGAATAACCAATACCAAATCAATTTTTTCTTTTAGTAATCTTCTAAGAATATTAGCAAATCCTTCGCCTTTAAGCTCTAAATGTCCAAGTTCGTCAAGATAAAAACATTTTACACCTTTTTCTAATGCGGATTCAACTATATTATTTGCAAAAGTAAAACCATCTTTATTGAAAGAATAGTGCATTCCAAGTCTAAAAGCCTCGTTCCATTCTAGAGGTATTTTATCAACTTTGCTTATGAAATGGCAGGTTTTATCTGTAGAAAGATGAACCAACTCATAGCCTGTATGTTCATTATTAATTCTTATTTTTCGACAAGCAAAACCATCGGCATTATCTTTTTCTTTAAAGTCATTTAGTAACCAGGTGGTTTTGCCTATATTAATAGGGCCAGTAACAATTCTTATCATTTTATTTCTCTAGGTTTACCTTTTATTTACTTATATTTTATCATAAAACTATGTATTAGAATTAAAATTTTTAATATTATAGTAAACGTCATAAATAACTGTGCAAGAGCTTGTATTAAACCTAAATATTCATAGTTGCTTCACATTTCCCCATGCTGTTCTGGCTAACCAAAGGATAATAATCAATCCCAGAAATTCGAAACAAAAGGATATTTCTTTAATATTTCGTCTTTTTTGAAAAGCTCAAAACCTTCATATTTAAACCTAGGAACAGTAATAGCAGTAATAAAAGTTCCTTCATTACAATTGGGAGAATGACGGCTGGCAAAAATAACACCACTAGGTATGTAGATACTTGGTTCTGCATCATCTGTTAATCCGCATTTACGAATAATTAAATTTCCATCGGTATTAATCAACCAAATTTCTAAAGTTGAGCCTGCATTGTAACACCAATATTCATCGCAGTCTATTCTATGAAAATCTGTTTTTTCGTCTTTATCTACGAAATAATAAATACTGCCAGAAACGGCTCTTTCATTGCTTTTATTTTCATAATGTCTTTCAACAAATAACCCTTTTTCTTCATGAACTTTCATTCCGAATCTTTTTGCTAATTCATAAGTATTCATTGCATTCTACCTTATAATGATTAATTATTATTTTTTAAGATTACTCGTTCTTGGTAAATCGGTAGTAAAGTGCAGGAATGAGGTAAACCGTCAGAATTGCTGAAAGAAGAAGACCGCCGACAACTCCAACACCGCAGCCTTGGCGGAACTCACTACCAATACCTGTTCCTAGAACCATTGGAAGCATACCAGCAATTGAAGCGATGGTAGTCATAATAATAGGTCTAAGCTTTAATCTAAGAGCTTCTGACATAGCGTCGTGCGGTTTTGTCCCTTGACTGGTCAACAGTGTAACTTCGTCCATGATGAGAATTGCGTTATTAACAACAATACCAATCATCATAACACCGCCAAGCAACGAAATCATAGAAATCGGCACACCAGTAAAGACTGACGCTGCAAACATTCCTATAAAACCAAGAGGAAGAGTGAACATAATTAAGAATGGCTTAGTCCAGGATTCCATAACCGCTGCCATAAGCAAGAATAGAAGAACTATAGCACTGATGAAAACTTCGGCAAAGTCTTCCATAGCTTCATCCATTGAATCGACTGGAGGACCGAATTTCAAAGTATAACCGTTGGGAAGCTGAGAAGCCACATCGTTTTTCAAAACTGACATAATGTCACCAGCAGTAGCACCAGTGGCACAGTTACAGTAAATAAATTCTGAACGCTGTCTGTCGTTTCTGGCTATAGCCATAGAAACGGGTTCAGAAACAGTCTTGATCACAGCATCTAGATTGATTGGGCTTCCTTTATAAGAGCCAACAACGTTGTTTTTCGCTTCTTCAATATTCTTAATGTCGTTGGCTTTTACACGAATATCGAAAATTCTGCCTTCATACTTATAACTGCCAATTTTCATACCATCAAATAATCCCAAAACTGTTGTTCCCAAAGCCATTTCATTAAAGCCCATATTTTTTAAGACAGCTCTGTCAGGAATAAAAGCTGTTCTAGGCTTTGGATTACGAATTGTTGTATCTATTTCTTTTGCAATTCCCTTTTCTTCCAATAGTTTAACAGCCCTATTAATATGGGTTCTTATAACTTCTGAATCAGGACCACTGATATAAGAAGAAACTTCAACACCAGACATTCCAACGGGGTTAGGAATATTTATCGCATAAACAAAATCGTTGAATTTGTCTAAATCTTCTCTTAGTAGGTTAGCAAATTCTTTGTGAATCATTCTCTTAGATTTATCAATTAGGTGAATAGTCATTTCAGCTATGTTTACGCCTTGATTAACCTTGCCAGGCATACCATTTACGTAGCCAATGGTGGTTCCGACAGCATCAACTTCTTTGTGAGCTTTGATGACCTTGATTATTTTTTCAACTTCTCTTTGGGTGCCTTCCAATGATATATTGGCTGGGAATTCAAGGCTTACAGAAAGCTTTGACTGGTCGTTTGCAGGCAAAAAGTCTACATGCAGATGAGGCACTAACAGTATAAAAGCAGCAATACAAGCAGCACTAAGCAAAAAAGCAACAGTTCCAGGAATTTTTCTGACTAACTCAAAACTCTTTAAACAAAGCTGTTCAAATTTACCGTAAAGCCAATTCCAACTCTTTGAAAAAGCTTTTAACAAAGGATTCTTTACTTCGTTATCTTTTTTCAAATAGGCATTACTTAGAATAGGAGTTAGAGAGAAACTTATAAAAATAGAAGCTATTGTAACAACAACCATTGTTACGCCAAAAGGTTTAACGAACATACCAATAATTGATTTCATCTGCGTAACTGGCAGGAAAACAACAACGTTAGTCAGTGCACTGGCTATAACTGCAATTACAACTTCGTTTGTTCCATCTATTGAAGCTTTTTTTACTTCGTCGCCTTTGGTAAGTCTTAAAATTATGTTTTCTACTACGACGATTGAATTTGTAACGAGAACACCTGTTGCACTGCCTAAGGCAATCAGAGTAATCATATCAAAACCACAACCAGAAAAATATATTCCGCCGATTGCAATTATTATAGAAACAGGCATAGAAACAGCAACTATAAATGTAGAACGGGGATTATGAAGAAAAACGAATAACAGAATTGCTGTAAGAATAATTCCAAGTATTACTGATTTCCAAGAGTCTTCCAAAGAAGCTTCAACAAAGGCACTGTCATCCATAAACCAATGAAGTTCCATTCCTCCAGGAAGACCTTCTTCTTTTGTAATTTGATTAAAGACTTTTCTCGCTGCCTGACAAACTTTTACGGTATTTCCATCGTCTTTTTTTACTATTTCAAACTGAATCGCTGGTTCGCTGTTATAATAGCCAATAGAGCGCAATTTCTTAGATTGCAACTTTATATCAGCAACATCGCCCAAATAGATGTGAACATTTTGGTTACCACTAACGTCAAGGTTTTTAATATCATCTATACTTTTAAATTCAGCATCAAAAGCAACAGATTCTTCGCTTCCAAATTCATCAATCTGACCAGCAGGGATTTTGATGTTTGCAGCAGAAAGCCTTGCTATTACTTCTCCAATTGTTAGGTTAGCTTTCGCAAGTTTTTCACGATTTAATTCAACCTGCATTTCTAGCTTGTTCCCGCCATGAATACGAACTTCACCAACGCCAGGCAAAACAGAAAATCTTGAAGCTAATTTGTCGTCTACATAATCATAAAGTTCATCAATACTTTGCTTACCAGTTAAATACATTGTAATAATTGGCATAGCATTAACATTTATCG
>CAJOQX010000044.1 GCA_905236865.1 Candidatus Rifleibacteriota bacterium | reverse complement strand
TTAAAAAAATAAGTTTTTATAATAAATCATAACATTACTTGCACTAGAATGTTATATATGATATTTTTCTTCTAAAGATATTATTTAAAGGAAATTTCAGATGGAAGATAAAGAAAACAATAATAATGTTGAAACTTTAAGACCAACAGAAGAAAGACCTGTTCAACGTGAAAATATAGATGAAGGTGTTCAAAATAAAAAAAAGATAATATTTTTAGTTATTGTAGTTGTAGTAATGATTTTAATTAAATTTTTTGTATTAAATAATTAATTTTATAATTTGGTTTTAATTATTTGCTAACTCATTTAGGAGGTTCGCCATGCCGTCAGTCGGTTGCCCTGTTCCACGTAAAGATGCTTATGATAAGCTTTTAGGTGTTTCAAAATATATAGATGATTATAATTTTGACAATCAAGTGTATGTTTATACTGTAAGGTCTAATTATGCCTATGGCAAATTGTTAGGCGTTGATAAAACAGAAGCTGAAAAAATGCCTGGTGTTCTTGGGGTAGTCACTTACGATCAAATACCTGGTAAAAATACAATTCCTTTAGTTAAATTAGATGAGCCTTATCTTGCTGAGGGTTACGTCCGTTTTCATGGTGAGCCAGTAGCTTTAGTTGTTGCTGAAACTTATGAACAGGCAGAAGAAGCGGCTAAATTTGTTAAACTCAATATTGAACCTCTAACTCCAAGTTTGACTATTGAAGATTCATTAAAGCCAGATGCTCCAAAGATTTTTGGCGATGATAACATTTGTTCTTATTTTAATGTAGAACATGGCAATGCAGAAGAAGCCTTTAAAAAAGACTCTCATATCACTCATGTGTTTGAAAAAGAGTATAGAACACCTTATCAAGAACACGCTTATCTTGAAACAAACGGTTGTATAGCTGTTCCTGGAATTGAAGATTCTATAACTGTTTATGGTAGTATGCAGTGTCCTCACTACGTTCAAGACGCTGTTGCTATGGCTGCTGGAGTAGACAAAAACAAGGTAAGAATTATTCAAACTACTACAGGTGGCGGTTTTGGCGGCAAAGAAGACTTTCCATCTGTTGTATGTGGTCAAGCTACAATAGTGGCAAAAATATTCAAGAGACCAGCAAAGCTTATTTATAAGCGTGATGAAGACATTATGGTTAGTTCAAAACGTCATCCTGGCAAAGTTGTAATGAAAGTCGGAACTGACGATAACGGTAAGTTAATTGCAGCAACAATTAAATATTATATGGATGCAGGTGGCTATACTACACTTACTCCGCTAGTTCTTCTTCGTGGTGCTGTTCATGCTTTAGGTCCTTACAAATGCGAAAACGTTCATATTCAAGCTTATGGGGTTTGTACTAATAAAGTTCCTTGTGGAGCTTATCGTGGATTTGGTTCTCCTCAAACAGTTTTTGCAACCGAAACCATGATGGATGAAATTTCAGAAGCTCTTAATATTAATCCGCTAGAATTCCGTATAAGAAATGGTTTCAGAGTTGGCGACACAACCGCAACAGGTCAGGTTATTGAAGAATCTTGCGGTTTGCAGGAAACCTTAGATAAAGCGTCTAAAAAATGCAACTGGGAATACAAATGGCAGAAGCCTTCCGAAAAGAAAGGCAACATACGTAAAGGCATTGGTATGGCCAGTGTATTCTACGGTGTTGGTCTTGGTGCTGGTGGTAAAGCAATAGACAGGTCTGCTAGCAGTATTATGTTATTGCAAGATGGTTCTGTTAGAGTGGCAGTCGGAAACGTTGAAATGGGACAAGGTGCTAGAACTGTTTTGGCACAAATTGCAGCAGATGCACTAGGTGCTCCTTACGATTTAGTTAATGTTATAGAAACAGATACAGCTATAATTCCAGATTCTGGTCCAACAGTAGCTAGTAGAACCACATTTATGTCTGGTAATTCTATAATGCTGGCAGCAAAAGAAATGAGACCTAGACTTCTTGAAGCTGCAGGTCTACTCTTAAATGTTCCAGCAGAAAAAGTCGAACTTATTGACGGTCAAGCTTGGATAAAAGGCAAAACAGATACTCCAAAAATTCCTTTTACAGAAATAGTAAAAAAACTATATGCAGAAAGAATGCAACCAATAGCTTATGGTTGGTTCAAGGCACCTTACACTGATCGTAACCCAGAAACAGGTCAAGGTCAGGCATATTACGTTTATAGCTACTGCACTAACATTGCAGAAGTTGAAGTAGATATGGAAACTGGCACTTATAATGTCACCAAAATTACTTCCGCTCACGATATGGGTAGAGCGATCAACCCACAGCAAGTAGAAGGACAGATTGAAGGCGGCACAATGCAAGGCTATGGTTATGGAACTACAGAAGAAATAACCCACTCGCCAGATGGTAGAATGTTAAACAACTCTTTCTCTACATATATTCTTCCAACAACAATAGATGCACCAGAAATAGACCCAATTATTATAGAACACCGTTATAGTGAAGGTCCTTACGGAGCAAAAGGTTTTGGTGAAGTTCCGCTAATGTGTGTTGCACCTGCTGTAGCTAACGCAATATATAATGCAACAGGCGTAAGAATCCGCAATTTACCCTGCAAACCTGAAAAAATCTTAGGATTAGACAAATAGGTTAATTATTTGTAGCTTAAATAACTAGTTATTTTTTCTTAGATGAAAAAACTATGATTATTAGGTATAAAATACTGATAGAGTTATAAAAATAATACCTATTTTAGTTTTTTCATCTATAAAAATAACAAATTATATGAGAACTTATGAAAATGAAGAAAAACAATGGGGTTAAATAAAACTAAAATTACTAGAGAGCCTATTGAATGGAATAGACTGACAGCTATTATTGCAACAATTGTTGTTGTGTTCTTTTTTACTCGTTCAGCACCTTTTCCTGCTAGTACTTTTTGGGAATTAGCTATAGCAAGAGATTTTAACCCCGAAATAACTAATGTTTTTTTTCCAGAAACTATAATGCTCAAAATAGTTGATCCAACAATATCTTCTATTAGTGCTATTTTTTCAGGATTATTAGGACTAAAAGCCGTTTATCATATTATCTACTTTATAATCTGCTCTAGCTTTTGTTTTTGGATTTTTAAAAACAAAGAGCCTTTACCAGGTTTAATAGGTTTATCTGTTTATGCTTTTTCTATGCAGACATTTTTAAATCTTCGTATTTTATTGACTCTTGTTTTTATAATGGGAATCCTGTTTTTGTTAGATCAAGGATTTATGAAGAATAAATTTGGTATTCTTTTTATTCCTGTTATAGCGGCAGCAAGCAGTATTGGTTTAAACACATTGTTATTAATTTCGCCTATTATTTGTTATGTTCTATCTAATAAAAAATATAATATTTCTTTGATTGTTTGTGCTTGTTTTGGTGGATTATTTTTCCCAGAAGGTTTTGTAGCCTTATTTGACAATGATTCGATTTTTAATTGGAATTTTATGCCTGAATCAGATTTGCAGATACTATATGTTTTATCTGGTATTTTTTTGCTTGTTAATCTTATATCTTTAAGCAAATCATCTAGTCAAGATGTTCCATATCTTTTGTTTTATGCGATAACAGGATTTTTTGCATTAATGCAACCAACTGTGCTTCCAGTTTTTTTAACAATTGGTCTTTTTGTGCTTATTAAATTATATTCCGATCAAAGACCTCTTCCTATATCATTTCAAGGAATTGGTTTATTGTTTATTACTACAATTGTTTATGTGTATTTATTTATAAATCCATTTGGAATAAAGCTTAATCCTGCAGTCAGAGGTCAGTTGGGTAAAGAGCTTACTCCTATAATGGAAGGTTATGAAAATTCTATGAAGATTGAAAAACAAAATATAGGCGAATTAATATGGAAAGGTATGATTCGTTTTGACAACCAAGATAAAATAAGAGAACTTTTGACGAAACCAAATTTAGAAATTATTAGAACCGCAAGAGATGAATATAAGATAGTTGAACAGAAAGAATCTAAAAAAGAAGAATTATAAAATATCTATATTTCACTTTTTGCTAATATTACTAAAAAATGCTTTTTAAGCTTTAATTTGTTTTAAATCAAACCTGATAATACTATCAAAAAGGTCTATTTGATTAACTTTTACCTTAACTTTCATTCCTGGAGCAACATTAAAATTAGGTTTTCTGCAATGTCTGAAAGCACAGATGAAATCTACATAAAAATTAACTTCTGTAAGTCCTGAATCTACTATGACACCATCAAAAATAACTTCTGATGTCTTTTGTTGCTGTTTAATATATTTTAACATGAAATATCTTTCTCTGTTTCTCATTGTAATTTCTGCACGGTCAACGGCTATGTCTGAAATCATTACTTTGTTGTTAAGTTCTTCTTGGCTCATTGTGGGTTTTCCTCGAAGAAAAGCTTTTATTTGCCTATGAAGCAACAAATCAGAATAACGTCTTAATGGGGAAGATATTTGCGTGTAACCATTAACACCTAAAGAGTAATGTTTTCCAAAATCTGCTCCTACAGTAGTTTTTCTCATTAATTTAAGGGTGTTCCAAAATATAACTGGGTCAAAAATTTCACTGGTAGGTATTTGGGTTTCAGAATCCCCTTCTTGAACTCTGTAAAGACAAGGAATATTATTTTCATGAAACCATTTAGCGACAGCATGATTTGCCCAAATCATAAATTCGGCAATCATACCAGGAGTAAGTTCATCTCTATTTTCATGTTCTATTATTATTTGATTGTCTATGACTTTTATTTCAACTTCTGCTTGTCTAACAAGCATTATGGCTCCATTTTCTATTCTTTTTCTCTTTAAATGTTCAGAAAAATCGTATGCAGATTTTAGCCATTCATCTGTTTCTAGTATTTTGTTTGCTGAATTGTAATCAGTAGCTTTTTCAACTTTGATGATAGATTCGTAAATAGATACTTTTTTATATTCATAATCTAAAGAAAATTCTAACGCAAAACTCAAAGCTAGTTTTTCGCTACCCTCGTCTAGACTACAAAACTCTTCGCTAATTTTTTCTGGAAGCATATTTATACGCAAATCTGGCATATAAACAGAACTACCTCGACGTGATGCTTCTTTATCTAATAAAGTATCTGGATTTATCAATTCTGATGGGTCTGCAATATGAACCCACAAAATATAGCTATCATCTTTTTTTTCAAAAGAAAAAGCATCGTCTCTATCTTTTGAACCAGGACTGTCTATAGCCCAGGTTTTCAAATTGGTTAAATCAACTCGTTTGAAAGATTTTATATCAATATTGCAAAAAACTTTTGCTTCTTCTATTTGTTCTTCTGAAAAAGCTATCGGTGTTCTAAATTTAATTAAATCAAAGTTTTCGTCTTCGCTTAAAATGCCAGCTCTTACCAAAGCTTGATAAACTTTGCGGTTGTTATTTATTGAAGCTTTAGTTAATGAATTAGAAAGCTTCTTTGAAATTTTAGCTTCTTCTCCAAAAATAACGAAATCTTTCAAATCTTGTAAATACGTTTTGAGACAATCTTCAAATACTCCTTTGTTCAGAAGATTTTTTAAAGCTTCAACTAGAATACTTTCTTCTTGTTCCTGAAGTTCTTTTTTCTTCTGTTGCTCAATAGCTTGTTGTAATGTTTCTTGTGAAACAGGTTGGAAAGTGTTGTTTTTGTTTTTAAAATAAATATGATCATCACAAAGTTTTCTTAATAGAGCAGCAATAGAGTCATAATCACTAGAGTCGTAAAGAAATTCAGCTATTTCATTTAATTCATAAAATTTCGGGTCTTCTGCCAATAATTCTCTTATTTCAGCTAAATCAATTTTTTCAGCTATTTCTTTTCTGGCATTATTAATTGAAATTAAATTTTGTTTACAGTTTTCTTTATCTGAAACAGTAATTAAAGAACGGTTTGACGAATAAAGAACCTTCTTTTCAGGAATATTAGTTTCTTTTCCGTTTATTAGCATTATTCTAATATTAGTTCCAGCAGTATTTAACACAACAGCAGCTTCTGGCACAGACCCTTTTGATACAAATTCAATTATATAACCAGCAGAGAAATTCATTATAAACTCCGATTAATATTTCCAGTTGTTTGACTCTATAGAAAATTTGTTGTGTTGATTAAGCATTTTTTCAAACCAATCACCAAGTTCACGAGCAACTTCCATAAATTCTAAATCTTCTTTTGCCATAGACAAATCATTTTCAGAAAATGTATCAAAAAAGTTAATGTTCTTGATAGGTTCTTCCAATCTTGTAGAATTGTCATAAAAATCACCAATTAGCTGATATATTATATTGGTTGGTTTTCTGAATAATTCTGTTTCTTCTGCTGCCATTAATTTCTTTTCTTTATTTGGGAAAGTGATAACCATTGATTTAAATACTTTTTCTGCTATTTCCAATTTATCAAGGTTTTGCTCACTATGTACATTAAAGTTTTCACGCCATTCATTTATTAAATGC
Source organism: Candidatus Rifleibacteriota bacterium (assembly GCA_905236865.1). GTDB lineage: Bacteria > Muiribacteriota > Ozemobacteria > Ozemobacterales > Ozemobacteraceae > RUG334. Next base: position 3,650 of record CAJOQX010000044.1, on the reverse strand, counting down.
AAATTTTCGGTATTATCTAATTCTACTTCTTTTGGACTGATATTTATAATTTTCCAAGCTAGATGTCGTCGTTCAACAAAACTCCAATCTGCGATTTCATGCCAATCCCCATAAGAAAGATTTTCAAAATCTAAACGTAATTTATTGTTGAAACGGTTTATTCTTTTGGCATCAGCTTCATAACGTGATTCTTGCGGTAAGTTTTCTTTTTTTGCCAGCAGTTCACTTATCCAACGTATTTTTGGATATATATGAATAAAAAGGAAAGGAACTATACCACCTTTTGTAAAAGATGTTTCTAAAAGATTTCTTCTGATGATTTTTACTATTTCTTTAATCATACAGATTTTATTATATGTAAATTTTTCATTACTTGTGATGCTTGAAGTTACTTTGGAAAAATCAACTAAAAAATTATCTTTTGGCGGATAAATCAAACTTTTTAATCTCGAATCTAAATATGAAAAAGCAGAATTACAATTTATTGCTTTACTAGAAGTAAAGTCTTCTAACAATATTAAATACATTTCCGTGATAATTTCGTTTATTTTTACTCTGCGAGTCATATTTGGCTGATGCCACTTTGAAGCAAGCATAGAAATGTATGTGTGACAAGAAACTACTAAGTCAAAAGCATTTTTAGGCGATGGAGTTTTGATAAAATTATTATATGCAATAAATTGAGTACTAGTTATTTCTGACATAAATGTTCACTTTCTGTTTGATAATTATATAGCCTAAGTATAAGTCTTTCAAGTATTTGATTTTTTTTCATAAAGAAAATATGGTAAATGAAACTTTAGAACAACAAAAATAATTATTTTACACTTTCGTGAAATTATTATTGACATTTGTCATAAACATATTTATAATAAAAATTGATAAACAGCTACGAATATTTTGTTGTTAAACTTTACCCTTGATTAGCTGTTTTTTACAAAAACCTTTGATAACTCTGTTTTACAACGATTCATTTATTCATTATTTTTATACTTAACAGAGCTTTAAATTAATGGAAAAAGGTAATAAAAATATGAGAAATAAACAATTCAATTATGTAAATTTCTATGACATAAATCGTCATTGCGAGATGCTGTGCTAAAACTAGCTTTTTAGTCCATAATTAGATTATTCTAATTATTTTAAAATCCCCCTTAATCCACCTTTACGAAAGGGGGCGAGGACATTACTCCATACACTGATTTTTATAAAAATTTCTAGTTTTAGCACAGCCTCTGCGAAACTCTGAAATAGCTGTAGCAATCAATTAAATAAATCAAAATGTGTTAGTCCTGACTTTTTGATTGTTTATTTACTAAAATTCTTAAATTATGTATAATAAAACAGGTGAATCTAATGGAAGATTTGAAAGTAAACAGGGAATATAAAAGCTCAATCTTTGCTATTCTGTTTGGTTCTGAGGAATATAAGCAGAATATTCTTGATTTGTACAATGCTCTGCTGATACAAATTACACAAATCTTGATGATTTAACATATACGACTCTTGAAGATGCTATTTATATTTCTGTTAAAAATGATGTATCGTTCCTTATAGATGGCAATATGGCTCTGTTTGAACACCAGAGTACATATAACCCGAATATGCCTTTACGTGGTCTAATATACTTTTCACATCTTTATCAGTCATATATAGAAAAGTGCGAAGACAGTATTTTTGGTTCAAAGCTAATAAAGATTCCTACTCCACAATATTATGTCTTTTATAATGGAGAAGATAGAAAAGTTGCAGATAAAAAATTATTGAAACTTTCAGATGCTTTTTTGCATGAAGATAAGTCAAATGGCTTTGAATGGACAGCGACAATGCTCAACATCAATATAGGGCATAATAAAAAGTTTATGGAGAAATGCCATATTTTATGGGAGTATTCTACATTCATATATCTGGTCAGAAAATATTCAGAAGAACTTAACAATGTAAACACAGGCTTACAAAAAGCTATAGATGAATGTATATCGAAGAATATTTTGAAAGACTTTTTACTGGAAAAACAATCGGAGGTAATTTCTATGTGTCTGTTTAAATTTGATAAAGAAAAATAGTTATTTTTTATAAGTGCCCTACGGACAATCACATCAAATAAGAGGCAAGAGATGAGGGAAATATTTAGTGCTATTACAAATAGTTTGTGTCAAATAGTCTATTGCTATCCATCTTTAAAAGGTAGTCATTGTAATCGTTTTTTATTGTTTTACCGATGGTTAGGAACTAACGATTATTCGAAAAAATAGTTATATTGCTAACCTTCTAATAACAATAACTACAAAGAAAATAATAATTTATTATATCCGTATTTTGCTACGTAACAGCTACGTAGCTTTTACTGTTTTAAAGGTTTGAGGAAATAGATTATAGGCAGGGAGGTTGTTATAGCTAATTTTTCTTTTATAGAGCATAAATGAGTTGAACAAGAAAAACTATCTATTAAATCTTTTAAAAATTTTAAAGTTGGCACGGTATATGCAATATCTATAATTGGTTGATGAAAAAAAGGAATCAACCTAATGATTAAGTTAAATTACCTAATTATAGGAGGGAATATAAAATGTCAGTATGGAATTTTTTAAAGGAAATGGATCAGTTACAGTCGCAGCTTGGTGAGCTCACAAGATTCGGTGCTCGTCATGGATTTCCAAGGACGGCTTTCCTGCCTGGTGTTTCAGCAAGACACTTCCCTATGATTAATATCGCTTCAGACGACCAGAAAGTAGTTATCGAAGCCCTTGCTCCTGGTCTTGACACAGACAGCCTTAAAGTTCAAGCTCTAGCTAACAGAGTAACAATCAGTGGCGAAAAGGCAAAAGTTGATGTTGAATGTGAAAAGTTCCACAGAAACGAACGTTCGACAGGTAAGTTTTCAAGAACTATAGAACTTTCTACCCAGATAGATCCCGAAAAGGTAACCGCCGAATACTCCAAAGGCATACTCAGAGTTACATTGCCGAAAGCTGAAAAAGCAAAAGCCCACAACGTTGCTATAAGTGTTAAATAATGAGTTTTTATTGTAGTTAGTTTTTGTTGTAGTTGTCGTTCCAATATCAAAAGCTTACAAACTTGATGATATTAGAACAACAAAAACAATAATTACCAATTACAATAAAAACAAATAGATTGATTGCCACGGCTTATACGAAGTCCAGGATTGACTGAAATTATAAAAAGGAGATTAATATCATGGCTGAAAAAACTATAGAAAATACTCAAAATCAAGAAACCCCAATCGCTAAATGCGAAGTGACACGTGAACCAGAAACTTATGTTACACCTGTAACAGATATATATGAAGAAGACAACGGTCTATACATGATGGTAGATCTTCCTGGCGTAGACCAGGATGGTTTGAAACTCTCTGTTGAAGAAAGCGTTCTGACTATCGAAGGTCATGTAAAACAGCCAGAAGCCAAAGAATACCTGTTAAGAGAATTTGAACCTGCCAACTACTACAGACAGTTCGAACTTAGCGAAGCTGTTGACCAGGAAGGTATCAAAGCAGAACTCAAGAACGGTGTTCTTAATGTTTTCTTGCCAAGAGCGAAAGCTGTCCAACCTCGCACTATAGAAGTTAAGTTCTCTTAATAACTCCTAAAGATACTAAGCCTGATACTTTAGAAAGTATCAGGCTTTTT
>CAJOQX010000043.1 GCA_905236865.1 Candidatus Rifleibacteriota bacterium | reverse complement strand
TTTGCCGTAAACCTTAATAAACAGGCATTTTTATGCTTGTGATAATGTTTATTCCATAGAAATCAAGTTTACTCCGAATTCATTCACCACTCCGTCTTGCTTCGCAAGCCACCTCTCCTCAATGAGAGGCTTTAGGACAATTCACTATCCTGATATAATAAATGTAACTAATTGATTAACTTCTACAATTGCGAGCAGTCTTATGACTGCGTGGCAATCCAGCTATCTAATAACAATAACTACAATAACTACAATAACTACCAAAAACAATAACTACTACACTTACATTTGACCTCAAATATTTTCTTGCAAAAGTTACATAGAAATATTAAACTTATAAAAACAATATTTAATTTAGAAAAATTTAAAAAAGGGCTTGACATCAATGAAGTTTTGGCGTTTGCTTTTAACAGCACAGCACAGCACAGCACAGCACAGCACTAATACTCTCTGAAAGCCTTGATTGCAAGAGATTTTTTTACTTTTTTAGTGCTTATAGTTCTTTTAGAGAGAATGAAATAAGTAATAGGGCAGAAGGCTATCTTTTAGCTAGAGTTAGTAATTGCTGTAATAATCTATTTAAGCCAGAGTTAGACTTTTCTTTTTCTAATATTTTTAGGGTATTTAATACCAATTTAGACAGTTCTTATTTGTCTAAATTATCTTTTTTTGTTTCCAAATCTTTTAACTATTTTAAATATTTCAACTTCCCCTATTTACTTACTAAGGAGAATCATAATTATGGATGCAAATCTTAAAACTAAGCAAGATTTTAATTCAGAAAACCAAAAAGATAAAAAGACAAACCAAACAATATCTAGACCAGAGGCTTTGGGTTTGTCGCTTCTACCTTTTTGCTATCCACCAAATGAAGAAGTATTGAAACATAAAGAAATTGCAATACTTCTATGAATATAAAAATTATATCTACCAGGAGAAATGAGACCTATGGATTCTAACGAAAAAAACGAACGTCAGCTTTATATAGAAAAACTAGAAAAACAACAAGAGGTTATAGACCAGATTTTATCATTAGATCTTGGTTCTGTATTAAGTCTTGAAGCAAGAGCAGAACTTGAAAAGCTTAGAAAAAAAGCTAAAAGTTATACTAAAAAACTTAAAAACAACGAATATGAAGTTGCAATTGTAGGTATGGAAAAAGCAGGTAAAAGTACTTTTGCTAATGCTTTGATGGAATTAGATTTTTTCCCTACAGGAGATGAAAGATGTACTTATACCTCAACCAAAATAGAATACAATGATGAGGATAGAGAAGATTATGCAAAAGTAAGTTTCTATACTACCGAAACATTTGACGATAGTTTCAGAAAGAATTTGAAAAAACTAGGTATCGAAAATTCAGATAAATTCTCTTATAAAACTTTAAGTTTAGAACAATATAAAAGACTTTATGAAAAAGATGCTTCTCAAGAAAAGAAAGATCTTTTCGGTAATAATATAAATAAAGATATAGAAGTTATACTTAAAAACCAAGATACCATAAAAAAACTGCTTGATGGGAATAGATTAGAAATAAGTGCTGATGAAAGAGGAATCAATGAATTAAAAGAGTTTATTACTGATCCAAAGAAGGCTTATGCTGTTGAAGAAGTTGTTATAAAATCAAAAAAATTGGAAAAAATGAAGAACGCTGTTATTTATGACGTTCCTGGTTTTAATTCTCCCACCGAATTACACAAAATACAGACTAAAAATCGTATGGAAAAAGCTGACGCTATAATTATGGTAGCAGATGGAAAATCACCAAGTATTACTTGTGAGCCATTAAAAATATTAAAGGAATCAGACAAAGAAGGTAACCCTTTAAGTGATAAGCTTTTTGTTTTTGCTAATAGAATTGGTATGGCAACAGATATTGATAAAAACATAAAGGTTACTTACGAAGAATGGATTACCAACAATAAATTCATTCCACCAACTAATAAGCATAGAATTATTTTTGGTTCAGCACTAGCACATATTGTTAAACGCAAATCACCAGAAGATTATGAAAAGGAAAACGAATTTAAAAAGCTTGAAAAACTTGAACATGGTGATGGAATTGACGCTATAAGAGAAGCTTTAATAGAATATAATAAAAACGAAAGATTTGATGTTTTAAAAAGAGAAATTAACAAATTAGAAGCTTCAATTAGAAATATTATAATACCTTTAAATGAAGAATATAATCAATATTCTGCAGATGATAAATATAATAAAGACCAATTAAATGCTATAACTCTATTTTTAGACCAGTCTCGTGATTGCATAGAAAATGAGTTAAAAGAATGTAGAAATCAAATTCTTAAAAAGTATGAAAAAGAATTGCCACTAACTCATAAAATTAGAGAATATATATCAAAAAATATAACAAAAGACAAATATAGTATTGATGATAAGTTAGTTGAAAAAATTAAGTTAGATTCTCAATATGCTGGAGATCAGGATGTTTCAAAAATAGAAGCTGGTTGTCGTAAAGCTAGATTTAACAAGATGTATAATAAAGATTTTTCTAGAGATGTTCTTTCTATTGCTGATGATTTCCACAAAGAATGTTCAGAAATGATAATAGAAGCAATAATGACAGGTATGGGAGTAGATAAGAATTCGTCTAACTATGAAGAGATAAAAGATTTGCTAAAAAAAGAACTTGTTTCGTTCAGAAAAGAATTTGCTTCTAATGACAATAAAAATGAAAATCTGAATATGTATGAAAGTCTTATTCAAAGATTCACACGAGATATTTATGAATTATTAATTGGAACAGATTATACTCCTGAACGTTTTGAAAGATTTATTAAGCTTATAGATAATTGTCTAAGTCTTTCTATTTTCTATAAAAAGGATAAAGACAATAACAAGTATACCTATCTAAATGTAACTCCTCAAGATCAGCCATTGTGGAAGATGATTCTATTCCATCATTATTTAACTAGAGATAAAGATTTGGATAAACTGAAAAAAGATTTAGCTTCTGTAACAGGTTTAAATGATGATTTTACTGATTTGAGAAATAGCAGAAGTTCATTAGACGAACCTAATAATGCTAAAAAAGATTCTGAATTAGAATTAGCTATAGAAAAAACATTAGATTCTTGTTGCGGTAACACAGAAATCATTGTTGAAGATATAAAAAAAGGTTTTAATAATGTAAAAGAAGCACAAGGTTTTGAATTTAGAGTAAATCTATTGAAACAACTTTTACAGAAAAAAATTAGGAAAAATGAACCTTGTAATCTTTCTGATGAAGATAATTTTAGAACTTTTTATAATGAATATCACAATAATAGCCGTCAAAGAAAAGCTTTGTCAGAAGAATATGTTAGAAAAGAATTCGATAACGATATAAATATATTGCAAGAAATACTTATGAATGGCAGTGTGAACGCTATAAATATTGAAAAGCCTTTTGTTGCTAGAGAAACAAGAACAATAGATTCAATACGAGAATATGTAAAAAAAGATGGTAAATTTAGAAATTTCTTAACTAGCAATTTTGACATAATTAAATATGAAGAAAATAAAGAATTGATAGCTAAAAATGCTGAACGTGAACGAAATGTAGGTATTGCAAAAGCTATAGATAGCTGTCTAGACAAACTTAACTAATAAAAGCTATAGGAGAAAATAAACATGAAATACGAATTTATTAACGGAAATGACTTGATTAAAGATGTTGATTTTATAAAACAAACTATAGATGAAGCTCCAGAAACTGTTTTTATTTATAAAGGACAGGATAGGATTTACGAATATATTGAAAAATTAACTGATGATGAAGACGAAGAAAACTCCCTAAGCGATGATTATCTATATAAATTTAAAGTTTGCTATGAAAAAGATAATTTGAATCTTTCCGTAACTAAGGAAGAAGATAAAACTCAAAAAATCATCATTATGAGTGATTTGATAAAACTTTTAGATAGAGAAGTTTCCATTAGAATAGTTGTGGAAAGCGACAGCAGAGAAGAATTGGCTTTTATACTTCAGCAATTAATTTATATTCATTATCCTCTTGAAAAAGTAGATATTTTCTTGCGTAAAGAAGAACAGGATGCTGATAAAGTTAAACGCTTCATGAAAAATATCTCTTCATTGGTCAGTGGTTGTAATACAGCAAAAGAAAAGTTAGCGGTTCTTCGTGAAAGTGTTGAAAACAATGAAGCTGATGAAGACGTAAAAGAAAAATGTCTAAAAGATGTTGATGAGGCAATTAAATCTTGTGAAGAAATTAGTAAAAAGCTTGATAAAGCAAATTCTGTTGAATTGAAATTTGCTGTAGCTGCAACAAAAAAAGCTGGTAAAAGCGTAATGGTTAATTGCTTTTTAGGAGAAGAAATTGCTCCTACCGATAATGAACTAGCAACTCCAAATAATTGTATCTATAAAAGTAGTAAAGATGGGCTTTATCATTTAGAACATGATGGTAAAGATGATGACAGAACTTTTGAAACAAGAAAAGAAATTTATAAAACAATAAAAGATGAATTTAAAGCAGCTGAAAAAAATGTTGATGAAGGTTTCACAACATTAGACATGAATATTGGCTATGTTACCGATAAAGATATTTTTTCTTCTTATACTATTTATGATACTCCAGGTCCTAATGCTGCTGGAACAAAACATCGGGAAGCTGCTTATAACGCTTTGTTAAAATGTGATGTTGCTGTATTTGCAATGGATTACTCTAAGCATTTGGAAGAAAATGAAGAAAATTATTTAAGAGAAGTTAAACAGACTTTTCAAAAGCAGAATAAGTTCCATTCTTTATTATTCGCTCTAAATAAAATCGACACTCGTTTTAATGATGTTAACACGCCAAAATCTATTGTTAAATCTGTTGATTTCATAAAGAAAAGATTATCAGATATAGATAAATCTTATGAATACATTGTTATTTTCCCAACCTGTTCACTAGAGTATTTTAATGCTATAGAAGCGGAAAATAACGGAGCAAATGAATTAAGTGAAGAAAATCCAGTTGAAGAAATGGGTAAAATCGTTAATAGCCATAAGAAAATAAAATCTCTTCATTGGTTAAAGACACATTGCGTTGATAATTTAAGTTATTATCACGGATTAGAAAAAGTTTCATATGATATATTGAAGAATGATAGTGGAATGCCTGCATTAATGAATTATGTTTCTTATATAGCAAATGGTAAGGCTAGAGAAGAAATTATAAATAATGTTGCTTATGATATTGATGCACAAAAAAGAAATTTACAGGTTATAATTGATTATATTAATAATCTTGAGACATTTATTAATATGGGTGATGACAAGATAAATAAGATCACACAGATTATTCGTGGATATAAAGATGAAACATCTAAAATACTCAATCCTGGATTTAAAGATGATGATTTGAATGTTCTGGAATCTAATGATTTGTTAAAAATCAAAAATGGTGATTATAACAAAATTTTAGATTTGCAAGAACAAGCAGTTGCAGACATTTTGATAGATGAAAGAATTGCTAGCAATATTTATAATTCGATTGTAGATGAACTCTATTCTAGAATAACTAAATGCAAAAGACTAGATAATGATACTATTGGTAAATTGTTTAATAGCCAAGATTTTACAGATATTGTGAACAGCTGGTTAAGAAGAATGGCTGGAGATTCGGCTAGTGAAACTTATAGACTAATATCTAAAGTTTGCGGTGAAATAACAAAGATTATTGCAAGAAGACAGAATTTGTTAGGTAAACTAAGTGATAAATGTCGTGCTGAACTTGAAAAAGAAAATGTTTTTCTTAGCTGGAGTGACTTGCCTAGCTTTAAACCAGCTACTAGTAACCCTCCTGTAGGTGATATGAAAATAGAAAATGTTACCATTAGTTTTCAGGTTACTGATAGAATAAAAGATGCATTTACAGTTACATTTACTTCTTTAATGGATACAATTGGAAATATTCTTAGTAATTTTGAAAAACTATTTACTGGCAATAAATCATTTAGTGGAATGGTCATAAAAGAGGCTGTTAATAAAGAAAAATTTTATACTGTCTGTGAAACAAATCTTAAAGATAGATGTTTTGCTGAAATATATAGGAATAGAATTCCTGATAATTATAAAAAACATATTGTTGAAGTAGTTATCAAAGAATATATGGGTAATATTTTCCAGGAAATCAAAAATTTCTTTGAAAATATGAATAATATTTATAAAAATTCTGTAGACAAATTCACTGAAGCTATTGATGATAGAGAAAAATATATTGCTGATAATCAGAAATATCTTAGACGTAAAGATGTTATTTCTTCTATAACAGATTCAACATCTGATTTTATGACAGTTTGGAATGAAATAGTTGGTGAAATTGCATCAGCAGAGAAATAAAATATCTTTAGCTTAATTCAAAAGAACGTTCATAAAGTAGTGTCTTTATTAAATTCCTAGGGCGTAAAAAACACCCTAGGAATAAATATAAAATTAAATTATCAGAACGAATCTACTTCATAAAGTAAGGTATAAATTGGTTAAGACGATGTTTATCGTTTATTAAAGAATAGCTATTAAGGAGGCTTGATTTGCAATTATTATCACCTATAACCTTTGCTTCATCTGTAGCATCTGCTAGAAATATTTTAGTAAAAATATCTAAAATGGTTGGAAAATATATTGGAGAAAGCTCAACATCAGAATTTGTGGAATCTTGCGATAAGTTAGATTATAACAAGGTCAATAAATTACTTGATAAAACAGTAGAAAAGCTTTCAGGACAATCATCAGTTTCTTCTGCTTTAACCTTATTTGCTTATAAATTAAAGGATTTCGCTCCAAATCTTGAAAAAGAGATGGAAAAAGCAAAATCTGAAAGCGATAAGGTAAAAGTTATTGATGCTCATAAAGAATTGAGAGAAAATCTTAAAAAATCATTACAGTGACTCTTTATAAAACAAATATGGAATTAGGTAAAACCAATTAATAAAAATGAACAATACTGAAGTAAATATAAATAATGAAAATACCCCAACTTTAACACAAGGTGCTATTATTTCGGAAGATGAAGAAGCATCACCTTCAGGTGATTATAATGAAGATACTTTAAATAGCGGCTCTTTGCAGTCATCTAAAGAAATTCAAAAAAATGAAACTGAACCTTCTGATCCTATCCTAGAAACTTCATCTGAATTACCAAAAGAATCTTCTTCGTCTAATTATGAAAAAATGCAAAATAATGCAGCTGAACTTTCTGATCCTACACCAGAAGCCACAGATGGAAAAGAAGATAGTAATCGAGTTCAGTCCATTCAGACATCCACTAATTCTCAGACAAAAACGATAGTAAATACAGAAACAACAGTCGAAGAAAAAAATACAAAATTAATTGTTGAAGAGCGTCAAAAAAAAGAAACAGTTAATACCTCTACTCAAACCTCTATAACTGAACAACCAACAAATCCTCCTTCTGTCCCTCAAAAAGAATTAAACGATAATCTAATAATTTATGGGGTTTCTTCTGTAGCAGTTCTAATTATACTGGTTCTGATTTCTAAATCTATTTTCGGAAGAAAATCTAGTGTAAAACCAAAATTCACACAAAAAGATTTGGATTTTCTAGAATTAATCTATGGATTAGATGAAATATATAAAAAGACTGATGAATATTTGGATAAAAGTTCTAAAAACTAAATCTTGGATAATGTTTTTGGGGTCTTCACTTTACTATGTGTCATACAAATAACAGATTGAAGTGAAATAAAGTAAATAAAAATACTATTTAGGCAATAGCTTATAAAATATGGAGTGAATATGTACATAGAAGATTTACTACATTTAGATGATCTAAAAAAAATTCGTTCTAATTATAAAGGTAAGAAAACTACTTTCCAGATGATTAGTTTATATGTGAAAACTTTTTTACCTGAAGATGAATCAATTTGCTTTACTCAAAAAGACCTAGATTTTCTTGACTTAATTTATGAATTGGACGAGGTATACAGAAAAACAGAAGAATATTCAAATACATAGTTTTAACAAGATTAAAAGCTAAATATTACAGCGTAAACATTAGTAGAAACAACAAGCTTTTTTTTTGAGATATGTGGCTAACACTATAATCTATAATCTAAAATCACCATTAGGAGAGACTAAATGAAATACATCATACTAGAAGGTAAAGACTTTGAAAAAGATATTGAAACAATAAGAGATAATATTTGCAAAGACAGTAACATCATTTTTGTATATAACGGTGGATTACGATTAAATGAATACATAGATTATTTAATTGATGATGGCGATGGATTAGATGATAAAGATTTATATGTTTTTAAAGTTTGCGAAGAAAAAAATGATTTAAGTGTATCTTTTACTAATAATTCTAACAAACAAGTGAAAAAAATAAGTTCTATGAGTTCTCTTCTTAATGAACTTGACGGACTGTCTGATTGTAGGATAGTTGTTGATAATGATGAAAGAAACCATCTCTCTTTTATTGTTCAACAACTTATTTATATTGGCTATCCCCTTGAAAAAATAGATATTCTTTTACATAAAGAAGAACGTGATGCAAAAAAAACAAAAATATTTATGGAAAGAATAGATGGTTTATTTAACGGCTGTATTAAGTCAATAAACTTATTAGAAATTCATAAGCAGAATCTTTTAAAAGAAGAAGATTCTGAAATTAAAAATAAACGATTAGAAAATATCAATTATTCCATTGAAGCATGTAAAGAAATAAAAAAGAATATAGAAAAAGCTATGGAAGTAGAACTAAAAATAGCTGTAGCCGCTGCTAAAAAATCAGGAAAAAGTGTTATAGTAAATGGACTTATAGGAGAAGAAATAGCACCTACCAGTTTAGAGTTGGCAACACCCAACAACTGTTTCTATAGAAAAAGTAAAGATGATAAATATTATTTCCAATATGAAAAAACAAACGATATAAAAGGTGCTGAAAACTTTGATTACGAAAAGCGTTCTTTTGACACTTGCAAAGAAATAAAAAGATACATAAAAAAAGAGTTTAAAGCAGCTGAAAAAAGTGTTGAAACACGTTTTTTAATACCAAATATGAACATAGATTATCCTTCTATGGGTAATAATTTTTCTTCTTATACAATTTACGATACCCCAGGACCTAATGCGGCTGGAACAGAACATTGGAAAGCTGCAAAAAAAGCATTAGAAAAATGTGATGTAGCAATTTTTGCTATTGATTATGCAAAACATCTTACAGAAGACGAAAATAATTATTTGGAAAAAGTAAAGAATATTTTCGAACAACAAAGAAAATTCCATTCTCTTATATTTGTTCTAAATATTATAGATAGACGATATGATGATGTTAATGCTCCAAAATCTATAATTAAAACTTTAGCCTATATAAAAAATAGAATAGCAGATATTCATCCTGATTATTGTGATTGTATAGTATTTCCAACTAGTGCTTTGGAATTTTTTGATGCTATGGTAGTTGAAAAAGCTGGTGTTAAAGAACTTCTTTCTGAAAATAAATTTAATATAAAAGATTTTAAGAATTTATTGTATTGCGATAAATATAGTGGAATAAAAGAATTAAGGTTTTTAGACCAATTATCTGGTGATTTCGCTTATTTTCATGGATTTAAAACTATTTCTTATGACGATTTTTATAAAGACAGCGGAATGCCTGCTATGATGAGTTATGCTTCTTATATTGCAAGAAGCAAAGCTAAAGATGAAATAGTTAATAATATTGCTTATAAAATATCTGAACAGGAAAAAAATCTACAAAGTATTCAAGATTATATAAAAGATATAGAAAAATTTATAGACATAGATGAAAAAAAATTAGTTGAAATAACAGATATTATTAAAGATTTCAAAAAAGATGTTGACAAGATTATTGATAAAAATTTCACTAAAGATGATTTAGATGTATTAGATAATTCTTGTTTGTTAAAACAAAATTACTTTAATGGTGATTATGAAAAGTTTATTAATTACAAAGAAGAAACCATTGAAGATTATGACGAAGAAATAATTATCAGTAGAATATATAATAAATTAGTTGATGACATATATTTAAAGTTAGTTATTTATAGTGAAAAAGACCAGATCGATAAAAATAAACTTAACAATATATTAACTAAAGATGATTTTACTAGAATAGTCAAAGAGCAAATTGAACAAGAATCTAAAAATATTTCTAGCTATTTCAATTCTGAAATTATAAAAGTAAACAAAGAAGTAGAAAAGATTATTGGAAATAGACAGAAGCGATTGCAACAATTAAGTAACATTTGTAAAGATAAATTGAAAAAAAAGAATGTTGAAATAACTTTCCCTGAATTTCCTGATTTTGAATTTCATACCAATTTACCTAAATATAATGATATTGATGTTAAAATAAATCGACTGGACATAGATTTGAAAGGGAATCTTGATAAGTGCTTTGAAAAAGATATATTAGAATCTTTAGGAAGAGTACTTGCTACTCCTGTAATTGTAACTCTATGTATAGGCGAATTGGGCTTAGAGCTAGGTAAGAAATTAGGAATAGTCGATAAAGGAAAGACATTACTTCCTGCTGAAACATCACCCAAAACTCCAATAGCTTTTTCTTCTGATGGATATTCTTTTTCTGATGTTTTTTTACCTGAAAAATTTATTACAGACAAAAAGAAATTTATAGATGAATGTGATAAGTCCTTAAAAAAAGATTGTGAAAATGCTATTTGGAGAAATAAAATTCCTAATCAATTTAAAGATCAGTTAATAGAATTAGTTATTAAAAATTATTTAAGAAAGTTGGTTGATGAACTAAAAGAAGAATTTAACGATATGAACAAGAACTACGAAGAACGTATTAAACGCTTCGTATCTATGGCTGACGACAGAGATATGTATAAAGCTAATATTGAAAATTATAAAAAACATAAGGCTACAATCAATGATATAAAAGAAGCAACTGCTGATTTTATGAATATATGGGAATTGATTATTAATCAGTAGTTTGGTAGTTTGATTAAGGAGTATAAAATGTCTAACAATATAAAATACCCTATTACTATTATTGGAAGAAGAGCTAGTGGAAAAACAACATTACTTTCTGTTTTAAAAGGCATAAGTGGTTTTAAAAGTGAAGCAACGAACATTGCTTATAGTTTCAACACTAATGACGAAAATACAAGAAGCCATTTAGGTAAAATATATGACAGATTGTTAGAGCAGGAAAACACCAATCCTAGCGATAAAGATAAATTAAGTGAACTATCTTTGTATGTTGAAGCAAATGGACATAGAATAGATTTCAATGTTCCTGATATTGCTGGAGAATATTTTGAAAAAGAAGGTAAAACAATTGAAGCAAAAGTCTCTAGACTGATAGCAGACAAACAAATAGAAAATAAACAAATAGAATTAAAAAAAGAGGAAGAAAAAAAACAAGAAGATAATGAAAAGGCTGAAAACAAAAGTGGTGTAGTTCCACAAAATAATTTATTTGGTAATTTCTTAGAAAAGAAACCTGATTTTGTTACAGAAGCCACTACTGAAAGCAATGTTAGTTATAGCTTAACTGCAACTAATAATACTGAAACTTTTAAATTATTTAATAAATTTCTCAATCAATCAAATGCTTTAATAATATTAATTGCTTATAATGAGCTTTTTTCTGATGATATAAAATATTTTACAGAAGCAATTACAAAATCGTTAAATACTTTGAAAGCAGAACAATCAAGAAAACTTCCTTTTGTAACTCTAGCAATTACAAAATTTGATTTAAATCCTGATTATAAGAAGAATGATTACGAACATAATAAAAAACTCTTAAACCAACTTATTGAAGGAAAAGATGAATTAAAAACTATTAAAAATATTATCGAAGCTGCTTCTGGTGAAGATAATTCAATGATTGCTCCAGTTTCTGCATTTGGTTCTTATGATACTAATGTTGAAGGCAAAAAATGTCCCCCTAAACATATAGAACCGCAAGGCGTTGTAGAAATGTTTGAAAATACCTTCAAAGGAATGATTAAACAAAGTGCTATAAATGAATTAGCATTAGCTGATAATGACCCAACTTCTGCTCTTACTAATCTGAATACTTTGAAAGATTTGTCACCTTTTGAAGATTTAAATGAAGAAATCCAAAAAGATATACTAGAAGTTAATAAAAAGATTAAAAATAGAGATAAGAAATATATAAAAATTTGTTCGTATTTGCTAATTTTTGTTCTATCTGTTTTTGCTTTTTATTTAATAAAAGGTAATCAAATTAGGAATTCTTATATAGCAAGTGGTAAAGTTTTGCTCAAAGATGATGTCAAAGACACAAAACAAGTCATAGAATGGTATAAAAATGTCGAAAAATATAGCAAGTCAGATAAAGAAATGAGCGAATTAATCACTCAAATGAAGATTAAGTATGATTCTAAGATTGCGGAAGAAGAAATAGCTAAAATTGAAATTGAATTAAATAAAATTGCTGATTATACAGAAAAAACAAATAAGATTGCTGAATTTATTGATAAATATAGCCAATTCCAATTAGTCCAAAACTGGCTTATAAAAAAGAATTCGGAAATTGTAGCAGATTATAACAAAGGCCTGGTAAAAGAAGAACTAGAAAAATTACAAAATCTTCCGCTCGAAAAAAGAGTTAGTGAAGCTTATGAAAAAATAGAAAAAACACCTTTGCTTTCTGCTCCATTTAGAGAAATGATTAGTAAAGATGATGATTATTACTATACTAGCAACATGAAACCTTATGTAGATAAGATGAAATCAAAATCTTTAGAGTCACATAGTTTTTATTATAATTATAGGCTGATTTGTAATCAATACTTAAATATTTTTAAAACAGGAAAATATAGAGATGCTTGTTTGAATTACATAAAATGGACTAATGAATTTGAGAGAAACGGAATAACTCTTAAAAAAGTTACTATGAAAGCATCTCTTCCAGGTGTTTCTGGTTATGATGAATTATGGAATATCAATACCCCTTATGGAAATGCAACAATAGATTGTTATGGAAAAGCAACAAAATATGTTGTATGGAATAATGTTAATTTGAAATTAGACAATTCGCACACTAATTATTTCGGGGCAACCCTAAAAGATGAAGATTCTTCTTGGTTTACCCATGATAAACATATTACTTGGAAAACTTCTTATAACGATTATTGTTTATTGTTTGATAATTCTATTACTTTATATCACGACAAAGGAGTTATTAATCTTTACTTTTATGTAACAATAGATGATTCTGATTATTTGCGTGGCATTCAAGGCTTCTAATCTCAAACATTTACTTTAGGTAAATAATATGCAATTTGAAATATATGTATCTACATATCAAAATAATAGTTCTAGATATTTTTCTAGTTGTGAAGAAGAATCTAAATTTCCATTAAAACAATCTTCTTTTACTTCTTTGAGTCTATCAGATAGTAGTAATTCCATGTTAAGCAATATAGAAGAACATATAGTTGTTCTATATGAGATAAAAGACGCAGGTGAAACTAATGTCAGAGGTGAAATTAGAAAATTTAACGAAAGAAGGTATGCGATATCTGTTGATAAAACAACAGAAAATATAAACGAAGAATCTTTAAAAAAAATCTGTGACTATCTTAGAAATTTAAAAACAGAAGACTTTAACAAACTTTCTAAAGTAGATATAGCTACTAATATTGATGTTTTAATTGAGTTAGATAAACAAAATGAATTAAGTAAAAAAAAGAATGCTTGGTTTAAATCTAATAATAGCTGGAAGAAATTCTCTTTTTATGGTTCTTTATTTATAATCTTTTTTGTCTTTCCAGCTATATGTTTTTGTGGAAACTATTTTTGGGGTAAAGAAAAGCACAATGATAGTAATCGAGTAAATAAAAGTGAAAGTGAATTAATAAAAAAACTTAGTTTTTATGATAATTTTATAGATATTCTTAAGAATCGTAAAATAGATTATGAAGAATGTTTTGAAAAAGCTGTAGATGATTCACATTTTCTTTTTAAAGATGAAAATGAAAAAAATAAATATAAATATTGTATTGCTTATTCTATGTTGGATTTTATGCAAAGAGTGAATAAAAGTTCTGGTAATAAAGATGAAATTAAAGCTAACATAGAAATTAAAGTAGATGAGTCACTGTTGAATCTGATATTAAAAAATAAAAGAAAAAATAAAAATAACGAAAAAGCACATAATGAAAAGAATATAGATAGAGAATCAGAAATAAATAAAGAACTAGCAAAAGGTAAAGATTATTTAAAACAGGTAGAAATAAACCAAGATAATTTTGAATCCTTTAAAAATATAATGGTGTTTAAAGGTTTTAAATATAATTCATTTTCTAAAAATAAAGAAGGAAAATCTTTTAAAGATATATTTGAAAATACAAAAGATTATTGGATTTATTTTTTTATTCCATCTGTTGAAGAAATGAAACAACTTAAAGGCATTACCCCAGAATATTTTATAATTTCTAAAGAAAATAATTGTGAAAATTGGGAAGATTTTCCTAAGGTATTTGGTTACAATGATGAGGTTGAAATAAATAATAGAAAGAATAAATGGTTAAAGAAGTATATAGAAAACTATTTACAAAAGATTAATGAATTAAAAAGTAATTAAAAATGCAATACATACTACTCCCCGATGAGAATATACAAAACGAGATTAATCTTATCAAATCTTCCATTGACAATAATAAAGATATTGTTTTTGTTTATACAGGTAAAAAGAGACTGTATGATTACATAAATCTTCTTTCAGACGATGATTATGATGGGCTTGACAATGAATATCTTTATAAGCTGAAAATATGTTATGAAAGGGTAGGTCTTGAATTATTATTATATAAAAATACTATAAAAAATGAAGAGAAATGTGAGAAAAATATAAATAGTTTAAGTGGATTAGTTAAAGAGTTAGAGCTAGGTTATTCATATTTTGTAATAGTTAAAAACAATAATTATGATGAATTAATTTTCATAATTCAACAACTTATATTTTTAAATTTTCCATTAGATAAAATTCAAGTTAAATTGGCAAAAGATGTAGAAAAAGAATCTGATAACGTTGTTGCAAAAGTAAATAACTCTGAAAAATTGACTCATATTATAGATAGTATAATAAAAAAACTTGACAATCATCGTAGAAATATCAAATTAAAAAAGTTTTTTGGAAAAATTGAAGAGTTTATTATTTCCTTAGAAAATATTAAATCAAATTTAAATAGAATATCAGACAAAGAGATTAGATTAGGACTTTTTTCTTCCAAAAAAACAGGGAAAAGTGTTTTTACAAACTGTTTGTTAGAAGGAGATATTGCTCCTTCTAGTGATGAAACAGCTACACCAAACACTACGATTTATAAGAAAAGCCTAGATAACAAATTACATTTAAAGAATTCTCAATTTGATGAAATTTTTGAAACAGAACAAGAATTAAATAAGTTTATTAAAAAACAATTTAAAGAAGCTGAAAAGAACAAAGAAACTGGTTGGTCTATAGAAGATATGATTGTATCTTATACTTCTAATCCTAAATATTTATATTCTGATGTAGTTTTATATGATACTCCAGGTCCTGATGCAGCTGGAACCAGTCATAAAGCATCATTCTTTAATTCTTTAAATAAAATCGATATTGCTTTATTTCTTATAGATTATACAAAATATCTTACTTCAAGTGAATTTAACTATTTAGAAGAAGATAAAAATAATATACGAATAAATCTTAACAAATTAAATAATGAAAAAAACAATCTAACCATAAATTTAAACAAATTAAAGAAGGAAATTAACAACTTAAAGGAGTTGTATAAAAATAGTTTTAATAAAGAATCAAAAAAATTCTTTGGAGTTTTATCTGATTTTAATTATCTAGGGGATTTTTATTATAATTATTATGACAATATAAATAATAAAATTGATTTTAATGATACTTATTTTGAGTTATATGATCATTTTTTACGTTATATATGGGAGAGAATTACAAAGCTAAAAGAATCTAATTCTGTCATAAACGGCAAAGTAATTAATAGTTTAGTTAGCGATTATAAAAAATATCATTTCTCAATAGAATCGAATAAAGCTTTTGAAAGAAAAATGAATAATATAGGAGAAATTATAATTAATGATTTATTCAAAATTAAACAAAAAGTAGATGATAAAATCATTAAATTTGGAAATGATTTAGAAGCTTTTTCTAATTATTTTGGAACACAATTTAAAAGCTATAACATCGATATTAAAATACCTAAACTAATTATTAAGGATTATAATTTTAATTATTCTCACCATACAGATGCATTTTATAGTTTGAGCATAGATGGTTATAATTTATATAAAGATATAAAAACAGCCTTTGAAAAAACTAAGGATTCCATTTTATACGAGCATATATTTTTTTTAATTGCTGATGAAATGAAATCAGATTTAATTTTAATTGCTGATTATTGGCGTTTTAGAAAAATATTTGATGATAATGTAAGGAGCTATTTTTACCGTAAATTATCGTCAGATATAATTCCTAATATGCATTCAGAATTAATAAAAATAATAAAGGATCCTAATGGGATTTTTGAACTAAATTTTAATAAGATAGCTGTTTCAATTGAACAAGTAAAAAATTATTTGAATGATTTAAAAAATAGCTTTGAACAGGTCAAGTTAGATATTACTGATAAGAATAAGTGAATACAAAACAAAAATTACAAATGCTGAAAAAACAATTAAAATAAACAAAGAACAAATAGAAAATATGAATAATAATTATAATGCTGTAGCTAGTCTTCTAGAGGAGCTGTCTCGCTTTATATCTGAGATAAAGAGTCAGATATGAATATTGAATCTATAGTCTCTAATTTTTAATCTCTAAAAAACTGGATCGCCACGTTGCACACGGCTTTTACGAAGTCTCGCAATTGAAAAGCTATCGCTTCTCGAAGTAAGTGGTGAGTTAATTCGACCCATCACTCACCACTCATCACCTACCACCCACCACTTCAAGCGTAGCTTGCCTATACCACAAGAGGCGTTAGCCTCTTATATCTTAATTATAAGTTTTTATTGTAGTAGGTTTTTATTGTTTTATCCAAGGCTGGAAAGCTAACGGTTATCTCAACCTCTTGATTGATTCGTCATTGCGAGCAGTCTTATGACTGC
>CAJOQX010000042.1 GCA_905236865.1 Candidatus Rifleibacteriota bacterium | reverse complement strand
TTGATGAAAAATTAGTAGTTATTTGTTTGTAGCCAACCCATTGTCATAAACGTATAGCTTTCAGGGCTAAAGCCCATACGCTATACTTATTATGACAAATGTGTAGGCAATTAGCACAATCTATTTTGGACTTAAGAATAAGTTTTTGCCCAGCCTCCTTTTGGACTGTTGCAGGGAACAGTTTCACCTATGATTTCATCTGGTAGTTTTCTATACTTTCAATTAGTGAGCCAAAGCCTTTTTCGGCTAAGATGATAAATTCCAGTTGTTTTTCGTTCCAACCTGACATCAAGTTGAATTTATTTCCACAGAATTGTTGAGTGCCGTAACCTTGCAAATCAATAGCATGAACCCAAAATTCTTTGTTAAAAGCATTTCTATATTTATCAGCCAATGATTGAATTGTTTTTGTTCCCCAATTACATTCATTATCACTCAAATATATAACTCTATCAAAAGGTCTTTTTGATTTATGCTTTTCTTCGCTTTCTATAGCATATTCTAAAGGTAAAGCCATATTAGTACTACCGCCATAATCTACATCTCTTACAGCTTCTAAAATATTATCATATTTACCATATTTTTTTACTTTGTAATTATCATCAAAATATACTACTTCAGAATCTTCGGTTAATCTGCTTAACAATATACCTAGTAAAGCTCCTATTTCATAGCAAGATATATCACTCTTGCTTGATACAGAACAACTCATAGACCCACTTACGTCTACTGCAATCAAGGTTTTGCCAGGAATGACTTCCAGATTGCCAATAGAAGCTTCGATGGCCTTTTCTAAAGCATCTAAAATTTGTTTGTCTTTAATATCGTTATTAACTAAAGTTTTATAAGCAGCATAAAATCTGAAAGGTAATTGTTTTGATTGTTTCACTTGTTCGGGATCGCTTATAAATTCTAATACGGAAGTATAATCAGCCCCACTTTTAATGATATTCTTTAAGTTTCTAAGCAAAGCCATATAACCTAATTTTTTAGAATTTATTAATTCTGTCCAAACTTCCTTTGTATTGCCCTTAGCTGATAATTCAGTTTCCCATGTATAAGGAGTTTCTAAGTTGTCTTCCAATATCTTCTTAAAAAGAATGGAAGTTGCTTCATCTTTAGGTGTTGGATGAACAATCCTTAATACATCTTTAAATTTAACAGACTTATTACCACCATTATACTTAGCTATTGAGTATTCATTGAAGTTTTGCAAGATATTTGCTATTTCCCTTTTTAAAGGATTAGCCCATTTAACTTTCTGGTATTCCTTGCCATTGGGTTTGGTTACTTTCTAGTCGCTATAGAGGTTGTAATAACAAGCCATAATTTCTAGTATGTCGTCAGGTCTAATTATTATGTTACGTAAAACCTGTCTTGTGTATTTCTTGGTGTCTTTTTCACGGGCTATTATACTAGCTAATAAATGGGAAACACTTCTCAAGTTTGCAACATTTCTTGCGTAGCAAGCTAATTTTGCTATGAATTCAGGTTCTACGGAAGAAAGACTAATAGCAGTTTTTATCATTTCATTATCGTTATTGCCATAGAATTTTTGTTCTCCTACAAAGGTTGTTAAAACCTGAGTAACAAGTTTTTCTTTTAATGACATAACATAAGCGGGATTGCCACATCTGTTTGTTGTTTTGTTCATATTTGCGTTGCTAGCGTTGAATTTAGACATATTATTCTCCTTTGTAGTATGCTTCTAACAGCCAAAGCCAGCCCCCTCCGTCTTGCTATCGCAAGCCACCTCCCCCAATTTTTTATTAAAAATTGGGGGAGGATCAAAGAGAGAGTGTATCTATTCCTAGGGCAACTACGTTGCCCTAGGTTATTAATGTAGTGTCCTTGCGGACACATACAGATATTAACCAAAGTTGAATACGAAAAAGCCGAGAATAAAGGGTTAAATAACCTAATATTCTCGGCGGTAATATCAATAGTATCTTTGAGAAAATCGAAAACGGGAAACTGTAACTAACTTAACGATCAAGTTACTGAACGGAAT
>CAJOQX010000041.1 GCA_905236865.1 Candidatus Rifleibacteriota bacterium | reverse complement strand
TTTACAAATAGTTAATGCTTTAAAAAATAAATTTGGTTATAGTGAAACAGAAGCTATAAACGAAATTCACAGCCTATATCCTGATTTTTCATAACAGGTAATTGCTATGTGTCTCTTTAAATTCGACAAAGAAAAATATGAAAATACATTAAAAAGAGAAAGTGAAAAAAAGGGTAGTATTGAAACTTTAATATCCCTAGTAAAAAAAGGGTTATTAACTTTGCAACAAGCTGCCGAACAGCTTGATATGTCAACAGAAAAGTTTGAAAAAGAAGCTAAAAATCTTGATTTATTGTAATATTAATACAGCAATAAAGTTACACATCATTGCGAGCAGTCTTTAGACTGAGTGGCAATCCAGTTTTCCCTAATTTTATTGCTGTAGTAATAATAAATAATTTGCCTAGATTAAAGCTTATAACTAGCCAATCATAAAAAGTTATAAACTTTAAATAAACAACTTCATAAATTTAAATTTTAATCTTTTAAAAAATTTTGAATTATTCTTTTGTTAAATAGGTATCTATCAATAATAACATTTCCTTTGTCGTCAATAACACCTAATTCTTTAAAAATAATTCTTCGTTCTTCTAAATTGAAACTAAACTGAAGTTTTAAATGTAAATACATTAAAAATGAAAAACATAAAAAATTTAAAAATGCTATAAAACCCCAAACACAACCTACTACTATTAATAAGATTTCATTTACAACCCTTTCACCTATTTTAAATAAACAAGACATATACACAACCGAACTGACTATAGTGACTATAAATAGAATGCTAACCTTTTTTCTATATTTTTTGCATATTTCATTAGATGCACAAAAGATTTTAAAGCCTCTCTTATTCTATCCAATATCATATCTAAACTAGTCTGTAATTCATTCTTTGTTTTCTCATCAGCAAATCGAACTAGCTTTTGATAATTCTTACTATTGGTAAATAGCATAGTTAGATCACCTAATTTTTCTATAGATTTAACTTTAAATTCAACCAATAGTTTAATCAAATAAGCATCTGTATTTTCGGCATCAATATTTAAAACTTGTTCACAAAAATCATCAGCTTTAGAAAACTCACTATCTTCCAAAGCTAATTTGGCTCTTTTCAAAAGTTGTTCTGTATTGTTATTCATATTTGTTACAACTTTTGTCTCTTTTATGACAGAAATAGGCTTTTCATCTTCTTTTTCAATGAGTTTTTCGATACCCCTGATTAAATCCTGCATGAAGCCTAATTTAGACATATCTTGAGCCTGTAGATTTGAAAACTCGTCAGGCAAATCATAAGGGTCCATATTTTTATAAGCTGGAACAAGGTTCTTTTTTGCTCCTGCTTTAATCTGGCTCAAAAATCTAGACCATTCGTTACGCACCCATACAGCCTTGAAATATTCTGGTCTTGTGCCTAAAACAACCATTACTTTTGCAGAGTTTAAAGCAGCAAATATGTAAGGTTCATAAGCTTCACCAATCTTGTTTTCAAGAGTAATTCTAGAAAAGAAAACTTTAAAACCTTCCTGTGTTAGTTGGTGATACAAATCATTAGCTAACACAGAGTCAGGCGTTCGGTGACCTGAGTTGTCAGTTTCCTTGTAACATATAAATACATCAAAAGGTGCTTCTTTTTGAGAAATTGCCAGAATACTTTTTTGAATGTTGTCTATAGCTTTTGCATCTGCTTCATAAATTTCTCGTTGTAAAGAATCGGCATATTCAATAGCTGATTTATAGTCTTCATCTGCGAAAATACTAGCGAACTGAGTTCTGTTCACTGTGGGCTTACGCTCATGAGTGGCTAGGTCTTCGACATATTCAACACCGTAACGGCAGAGAACTATTGACCAGTAAGCTTCTGCGTCAGTTTTATCTTCATTAAGAATCTGTTCGAAAAGAGACATAGCTTTATCATAGTCAGAGTTTCGTCTGAAATGATTAGCTCTATCGAACATCTGCATACGCCTTTCATCAGAAAGCTTAGGCAAAGTCTGCTTTGTTCCACAATATTCACAAGTCGCAATAGTAGAGCCTTCTTCAATAGCCAGGGTTCCGCCACATATTTTGCATTTTAATTCCGACATACTTTCCTCTTTGAACAATCAAATTTTGAATATAATTCACTTAAATACTTATTCTTTTACATTTAAAGAGATATTAAGACTTGATAAAGTCAACGAGTTTATCAAGTCTATTTTATAAAATAGAGCCTTTTAAACGCCCA